>DASUPQ010000911.1 GCA_036280995.1 Actinomycetota bacterium
ACGTGGACGGCGAACCCTGCTGCGCCTGGATGGGCCCGGACGGGGCCGGCCACTTCGTCAAGATGGTCCACAACGGCATCGAGTACGCCGACATGCAGTTCATCGCCGAAGCCTACGACCTGCTCCGCGGCGCCGGGCTGGAGCCAGCCCGGATCGCCGAGGTGTTCCGCGACTGGAACACCGGCGACCTCGAGTCGTTCCTGGTCGAGATCACCGCCGAGGTCCTCGGGCACGTCGACGCCGCCACCGGGAAGCCTCTCGTGGACGTCATCGCCGACGCGGCCGAGCAGAAGGGCACCGGCCGCTGGACGGTCCAGTCGGCCCTGGAGCTCGGGGTGCCGGTCAACGCCATCGCCGAGGCCGTGTTCGCGCGCTCGGCCTCCGGGCACCTCCGGCTCCGTGAGGCGGCCCGCTCGGCCCTGTCCGGTCCCGCAGGCGGACCGGTCGACGACCCCAAGCAGCTGGTAGAGGACGTGCGGGCCGCGCTGTGGGCCTCCAAGGTGGTCGCCTACGCCCAGGGCCTCGACCAGCTCGGCGCGGCCAGCGAGGCCTACCGCTGGGGCGTGGACGTGGCCACGGTGGCCAAGATCTGGCGGGCCGGCTGCATCATCCGGGCCCGGCTGCTCGAGCGCATCCGCCAGGCGTACGCCAACGCCGACCTGCCCACCTTGCTGGCCGACCCCGATGTCGCCGAGGAGCTCGGGCAGGCCCAGGACGGCTGGCGCCGGGCGGTCTCCCTGGCGGCCCGCCAGGGGGTCCCCGTCCCCGGGTTCGCCTCGGCGCTGGCCTACTACGACACCGTGCGGCGCGACCGGCTCCCGGCGGCGCTGGTCCAGGGACTGCGGGACTTCTTCGGGGCCCACACCTACCAGCGCGTCGACCGCGAGGGTGTCTTCCACACGCTGTGGTCGGAGGACCGGACCGAGCAGGAGGTCTGACCGCCGTGGCAGCAGCGATCGCGGGGGCGGAACGGTGCCAGATCCGGGCCTGGTAATCGGCGTCGACATCGGCACGACCGGGGTCAAGGCCGCGGCCGTGGACGCCGCCGCGGTCAGCCACGGTGGCGCCGAGCGCGAGTACCCGACCGAGTCGCCCTTCCCCGGCTGGTCGGTGCAGGACCCGGACGTGGTCGCGGCAGCCTCGGCGGCCGTGGTCCGCGAGGTGACCGCCAGGGCTGGCGCGGCCGGCCGGCCGATCGCCGGTGTCGCCTTCTCCGGGGCGATGCACAGCCTGATCGCCCTGGCCCTCGACGGCAGCCCCCTGACGCCGTCGGTGACCTGGGCGGACAGCCGGGCGGCGGCCCAGGCGCGGCGGCTGCGGGACAGCGGCGAGTGGCTGGCGCTGCACCGGCGCACCGGGACGCCGGTCCACCCCATGTCGCCGCTGGTCAAGCTGCTGTGGTACCGGGAGCAGCAGCCCGAGGTCTGGCACCGGGCGGCCCACTGGGTCGGCATCAAGGAGTACGTGCTGTCCCGGCTGGCCGGGCTGCTGGCGGTCGACGAGTCGATTGCCTCGGCCACGGGGCTGTACGGGCTGGCGGCCCGGGACTGGGACACCACGGCGCTCGACCTGGCGGGGCTGCGCCGGGAGCAGCTGCCGGCCCTGCACGCCACCACCGACGTGGTCGCCCGTCTCGGCGCGGACGTCGCCGCCTGGGGGCTTCAGGCCGGCACGCCGATCGTGGTCGGCGCCAGCGACGGCGTCCTCGCCAACCTCGGCGTCAACGCGGTCGCCCCGGGTGTGGCTGCCTGCTCCATCGGGACCAGCGCCGCCATCCGTGGCGTCGTCCGCGCGCCCAGCGTCGACGACCAGGGTCGGGTGTTCTGCTACGTGCTCGTCCCCGGCCGCTGGGTGGTGGGCGGTGCGACCAACAACGGCGGCAACGTGCTCCGCTGGCTCGCCCGGGTGGCCGGTGCCGACCTGCCCGATCCCGACGCCGGGCTGACCGAGCTCGCCGCCACCGTGCCACCCGGGGCGGAGGGCCTGCTCATGCTGCCCTACCTGTCGGGGGAGCGCGCCCCGCGCTGGGCGGGCGACCCGTACGGCGCATTCCTCGGGCTGACCCAACGGCACACCCGAGCCCACCTGGCCCGGGCGGCCCTGGAGGGCGTCTGCCTGCAGCTCGCTCTCGTGCTGGACGCGATGCAGGCGGCGGGACTGGAGCTGGCCGAGCTCCGGGCGACCGGAGGGTTCGCCCGCAGCCCGTTCTGGCGCCAGCTGCTCGCCGACGTCCTCGGGACGCCGATCGGGTTCCCGGTCAGCGAGCAGGGATCGGCCGCCGGGGCCGCGCTCCTGGGACACGTCGCTCTCGGACATCTGACCTCGGTCGACGACGCGGCCGCCCTGGTGCGCGTGACCGAGGTCGTCCACCCGGACCGGGACGCCGCCCGTTTCTACCGCCGGCTGCTGCCGGCGTTCGCCAGGACCGCCGAGGCGGTCGAGGACCTGAACGCCTGGAGGGCCGATGAGGCGCCGGATGGCCTGACCCACGCCGCGACCGGGCAAGCAAGCAAGGAGGAGTTCCCGTGACCATCCAGACCGCCCCGACCGTGCCCGCCACCGACCTTGACCGGCTGGCGGTCGACACCGTCCGGACCCTGGCCATGGACACGATCCAGAAGGCGGGCAGCGGCCACCCGGGGACGGCCATGGCCCTGGCCCCGGCCGCCTACGTGCTCTGGACCCGGTTCCTCAAGTTCGACCCGGCCGACCCGGAATGGTTCGACCGGGACCGGTTCGTGCTGTCCAACGGGCACGCTTCGGTGCTGCAGTACGCGGTGCTGCACCTCACCGGCTACCCGCTGGGCATCCGGGACCTGAAGCAGCAGCGCCAGTGGGGGTCGCTCACCCCCGGCCATCCCGAGTACGGGCACACGCCGGGGGTGGAGGTGACCACCGGGCCGCTGGGGCAGGGGGTCGGCAACGGGGTCGGGTTCGCGATCGCCGAGCGGCTGCTGGCCGCCCGCTACAACCGGCCCGGGCAGGAGGTGGTGGACCACCGGACCTGGGTGTTCTGCGGCGACGGGGACATGATGGAGGGGGTGGCGTCGGAGGCGTCGTCGCTGGCCGGGCACCTGCGGCTGGGCAAGCTCTGCGTGCTGTACGACGACAACCGGATCACGATCGACGGGCCGACCTCCATCGCCTTCACCGAGGACGTGGAGGCCCGCTACCGGGCCTACGGCTGGCACACCCTGGCCGTGGAGGACGCCAACGACCTGGAGGCGATCGCGGCCGCCTACCAGGCCGCCGTGGAGGAGACCGAGCGGCCGAGCTTCATCCGCCTGCGCAGCGTGATCGCCTGGGGGGCGCCCAACGCCCAGGACACCTCCAAGGCCCACGGGGCCGCCCTGGGGGAGGACGAGGTCCGGGCGACCAAGGAGGTCTACGGCTGGAACCCGGACAAGCACTTCAAGGTGCCCGAGGGGGTGCCGGAGCGCTGGCAGGTCCGGGTGGCGGCCAACCGGGATGAGCGCTCGGCCTGGCAGGGGCGCCTGCATGCCTTCAGCGACGCCGAGCCGGAGCTGGCCGCCGAGCTGCGGGCCGCCCTGGCCGGGGAGCTGCCGGACGGCTGGGACGCCGAGCTCGACAACCTGCTCGCCGAGCCGCGCAAGCAGGCCACCCGCAAGGCCTCCCAGCAGGCCATCAACGCCATCGCGGCCAACCTGCCGGCCTTGGTGGGCGGCTCGGCCGACCTGGCCGAGTCCAACCTGACCGACATCGCCGGCAGCGGCGACCTGACCGCAACCGAGGCCGGCCGCAACCTCCGGTTCGGGATCCGCGAGCACGGCATGGGGGCGATCGCCAACGGGCTGGCGGCCCACGGGGGCCTGCGGCCGTTCTGCGCGACGTTCCTGGTGTTCTCCGACTACATGCGGCCCAGCGTGCGCCTGGCCGCCCTGATGGGGCTGCCGGTGGTCTATGTGTGGACCCACGACTCGATCGGGCTGGGCGGCGACGGCCCCACCCACCAGCCGGTCGAGCACCTGGGCAGCTTGCGGCTGATCCCCAACCTCTGGGTGATGCGCCCGGCCGACGGGCCGGAGACGGCCGAGGCCTGGCGGGCGGCCCTGCAGCGGACCGACGGGCCCACCGCGCTGGCCCTGTCCCGGCAGGAGCTGCCCCCGATCGACCGGACCCGGTACGCCTCCGCCGCGGGACTGCACCGCGGCGCGTACGTGCTGGCCGAGGCCGGCGGCGGCGCGCCCGAGCTGATCCTGCTGGCCACCGGCTCGGAGGTCTGGCTGGCCCTGGCCGCCCAGGACGAGCTGGAGAGCCGCCAGGAGATCCCCACCCGGGTGGTGTCGATGCCCTGCTGGGAGCTGTTCGAGGCCCAGCCGCTGGACTACCGGGACGAGGTGCTGCCGCCGCAGGTGACGGCTCGGCTGGCGGTCGAGGCGGGCAGCACGCCCCTATGGCGGCAGTGGGTCGGTCTCGGGGGCGGGGTGGTCGGTGTCGACCGCTTCGGGGCCTCCGCGCCTGGTGGGACGGCCCTCATCAAGTACGGGTTCACCGAGGACAACGTGGTCGAGCGGGCCCTGGCCGTCCTGCACCGGACCCATATCGAGAAGGCCCGCATGCTGCGGAACCTGTCGGCCTGAGAGGCCAAGGAGGTCGGCAATGACCACCACCAACCCCCTCGTCCAGCTCAGCGACCAGGGCGTCTCGGTCTGGGTCGACTCGATCGCCCGCGACTGGCTGGAGAAGGGCGAGCTGCGCCGGCTCCGCGACGACTTCTCGGTCGTCGGGGTGACCTCCAACCCGACCATCTTCCAGGCCGCCATCGGCGCCGGCGGCTTCTACGACGACCAGCTCGCCGGCCTGGCCGAGCAGGGGCTCGGGGCGCAGGCGATCTTCGAGCGCCTGGCCCTGTACGACATCCGCTGGGCCGCCCACGAGCTGCGACCGGTGTACGAGGCGACCGGTGGCCGCGACGGCTACGTGTCCTACGAGGTGCCGCCCGACCTCGCCCACGACAGCGACGAGACCATCTTCCAGGCGGCCCGGCTGTTCGACCTGCTCGGCCTGCCCAACGTGATGATCAAGATCCCGGCCACGGTGGAGGGGCTGCCGGCCATCCGGGCCTCGATCGCCGCCGGCGTCAACGTGAATGTGACCCTGGTGTTCTCGGTCGCCCGCTACCGGGAGGTGGTCGAGGCGTACCTGGCCGGGCTGGAGGAGCTCGCCGCCAGGGGCGGCGACCCGAGCACGGTGGCCAGCGTGGCCTCGTTCTTCGTGAGCCGGGTCGACACCCTGATCGACCCGATCCTTGGCGAGCGGGTCGAGGAGGGCGGCCCCGACGCCGAGCTGGCCGAGGCGCGGCTGGGGACCGCCGCCATCGACAACGCCAAGCTCGCCTACCAGGCGTGGCTGGAGCTGTTCAGCGGGCCGCGGTGGGAGGCGCTGGCCGCCAAGGGCGCCCGCCCCCAGCGCTGCCTGTGGGCGTCGACCTCGACCAAGAACCCCAACTACCGCGACGTGCTGTACTCCGAGGAGCTGATCGGGCGGGACACGGTCAACACCATGCCCCTGTCCAGCGTGGAAGCCTTCGCCGACCACGGCATCGTGCGTGGCCAGACCGTCACCGAGGATCTGGACCGGGCCTGGCGGCTGTGGTCGGACCTGATCCGGGTCGGCATCGACGAGGAGGAGGTCGGCGAGCAGCTCGAGACCGAGGGCGTGGACAAGTTCGCCGCCAGCTACCAGGCCATGCTCGACGCCATCGAGGCCAAACGAGCCCAAGCCACCGGCTCGCCTCGCGAGTGAATGCCGCCACCGGGCGCCGTCCCGGACGAGGGGTGGCCGCCCCGGGAACGGAGCAGGAGGGAGGCAGGGCCATGGCATACCAAGGCGCGATCTTCGACGTGGACGGCGTGCTGGTGGACTCGCCGCACGAGCTCGCCTGGCGGGAGTCGTTCCGGATGCTGATGGAGGGCGAGTGGCGCGACATCCGCGACCAGACCACCTACAGCCCCGAGCATTTCACCCCGGCGGTGTACCAGCAGGTCATGGCCGGGATGCCCCGGATGGCCGGGGCACGGGCGGCGATGGAGCACTTCGGGGTGCCCGACATCGACGCCCGGGTCGAGACGTACGCGGCGGCCAAGCAGGAGCAGGTCGTCAGGCTCATCGAGGAAGGCCGGTTCATGGCCTTCCCGGATGCGCTGCGGTTCATCCTGGCCGTCAAGGGCATGGGGATCCGGGTCGCGGCGGCGTCGTCGTCCAAGAACGCCAAGCTGTTCCTGGAGCGGATCCGGCTGGACAGCTTCGCCGCCGAGCAGCGGCTGGACTACGCCTTCATCCGCGACGGGATGACCCTGGCCGAGCTGTTCGACGCCGACATCTCCGGCCGCGACTTCCCCAGGGGCAAGCCCCATCCGGCCATCTTCCTGACCGCGGCCGAGGAGTTGGGCGTCCGCCCGGCCGGCTGCTTCGTGGTCGAGGACGCCACCAGCGGGGTCCAGGCGGCCAAGGCCGGTGGGTTGGCGGCGCTGGGGGTGGCCCGCCTCGGCGACGAGCAGCTCCTGGCCGACGCCGGCGCCGACCTGGTCGTGACCACGCTCGACGACATCTCCCTGCGGCTCCTGGCCGAGGGGCGCCTGGCGGAGCGGCGGGCGGCCGCCGAGCTGCGCCAGCGGCACACCGAGCGGCCGCCGAGCGTCTGGACGCTGGTCTACGACGGCTTCGACCCGGCCCGCCAGGGGTTGCGGGAGGCGCTGTGCGCGGTCGGCAACGGGTATTTCGTGACCCGCGGCGCCCTGCCCGAGGCCAGCGCCGACGACGTCCACTACCCGGGCACCTACGTCGCCGGCCTCTACAACCGGCTGACCACCGAGATCGCCGGGCGCACGGTCGAGAACGAGGACCTGGTGAACGTGCCCAACTGGCTGCCGCTGGCCTTCCGGGTCGCCGGCGGGCGCTGGTTCGACGTGGCGTCGGCGGACGTGCTCGAGCACCGGCTGGAACTGGACCTGCGCCAGGGGACGCTGACCCGCCGCCTGCGCCTCAAGGACGCCGAAGGCCGGCGCACCACGGTCCTCCAGCGCCGGCTGGTCAGCATGAAGGACCAGCACCTGGCCGGCCTGGAGACGACCTTCGAGGCCGAGAACTGGTCGGGAACCCTGGAGGTCCGCTCCGGGCTGGACGGCCGGGTGGTCAACGCCGGGGTGAAGCGCTACCGCGACCTCAACGGCCGGCACGTCCAGGTGCTCGCCCAGGCCGAGGTCAACGCCGAGACCGTCGAGCTGCAGGCCGGGACCAACCAGTCGCACGTGCGGGTCGCCCTGGCCGCCCGCACCCGGCTGCTGCGCGACGGCCAGGCCGCCCAGGCCGAGCGGCGGCTGGTCTCTGAGCCCGGGTTCGTCGCCCACCAGCTGGAGGTCGAGCTGGAGCAGGGTCGTCCGGCCACGGTGGAAAAGGTGGTCGCCCTCTACACCTCCCGGGACCGGGCCATCTCCGAGAGCCTGCTGGACGCCCGCGCGGCGGCCGGGGCGGCGCCGGGCTTCGAGGGACTGCTGGCCCGCCACGCCGGCGAGTGGAACATCCTCTGGGACCGGTTCGACATCCAGCTCGACAGCGCCAACGAATGGGCCGAGACCGTCCTGCACCTGCACATCTTCCACCTGCTGCAGACCGTGTCGCCCCACACCGTCCACCTCGACGTGGGCGTTCCCGCCCGGGGCTGGCACGGGGAGGCCTACCGGGGTCACATCTTCTGGGACGAGATGTTCATCTTCCCGTTCTTCAACCTCCAGCGGCCCGTGCTGGCCGCCGCCCTGCTGGACTACCGGCACGCCCGCCTGCCGGCGGCCCGGGCCGCGGCCAGGGCGGCCGGCCACGAGGGCGCGATGTTCCCCTGGCAGAGCGGCTCCAACGGCCGCGAGGAGACCCAGCAGCTCCACCTCAACCCCAAGTCGGGGCGCTGGCTGCCCGACCACTCCCACCTGCAGCGGCACGTCAACATCGCCATCGCCTACAACGTCTGGCAGCACTACCTGGTCACCGGCGGCACGGCGTTCCTGCGCTTCGTGGGGGCCGAGCTGCTGGTCGAGATCGCCCGGTTCTGGTCGAGCATCACCACCTTCAACGCCGAGGAGGGCCGCTACGAGATCCTGGGGGTGATGGGGCCGGACGAGTATCACGAGGCCTACCCGGACGCGGACCGGCCGGGACTGAACAACAACACCTACACCAACGTGATGGCGGTCTGGGTGCTGCAGCGGGCCCTGGAGGCCCTGGAGGCTTTGCCGCCCCACTACCGCCAGGAGCTGATCCGGGAGCTGTCGATCCGCGACGAGGAGCTGGACCGCTGGCGCGACATCAGCCGCAAGATGAAGGTCGTCTTCCACGCCGACGGGGTGCTGACCCAGTTCGAGGGCTACGAGCAGCTGGAGGAGTTCGATTGGGAGGGGTACCGGGAGCGCTATGGCGACATCGCCCGCCTGGACCGGCTGCTGGAGGCCGAGGGCGACAGCACCAACCGCTACAGGCTGGCCAAGCAGGCGGACGTGCTGATGCTGCTGTTCCTGCTGTCCCGGACCGAGCTACGCGAGCTGCTGGCCGGGCTCGGCTACCAGGTGACCGAGGAGCAGCTGTCCCGGACGGTCGACTACCACCTGGCCCGGACCTCGCACGGCTCGACCCTGTCGGGGGTGGTGAGCGCCTGGGTCCTGGCCCGCTATGAGCCCGAGGAGGCCTGGCGGTTCCTCCAGCACGCCCTGGAGAGCGACGTGGCCGACGTTCAGGGCGGCACCACCGCCGAAGGCATCCACCTGGGCGCGATGGCCGGGACGGTCGACATCGTGCTGCGCTCGCTGGCCGGCCTGCGGCCGCGGGGGGAGGTGCTCCGCTTCGACCCCGCGCTGCCGCCCCAGGTCAAGCAGGTCCGCTTCAGCGTCCATTACCGCGGCCACCGGGTCGACGTCGAGCTGGCCGAGGACCACCTGCTGGTCAGGTCGCGGCCCGGCCCGGCCCAGCCCATCAAGGTCCTCGTCCGCGACCAGACCGTCGAGCTCGCCCCGGGCGCCGAGCATGAGTTCTCCCTGGAGCGGCGGCCATGAGCAATCCCGGAGGCGAGCTGGCCGAGCGGGCGGGCCGGCTGGCGGCGCGGGCGGACCAGGTCGCCCTCTGCCTGGACTTTGACGGCACCCTCAGCCCGATCGTGCCCGACCCGGAGGCGGCCAGGCCGCTGGAGGGCATGGTCGAGCTGCTCGGGCAGCTGGCCGCCCGGTACGCCGCCGTGGCGCTGATCTCTGGGCGCCCAGCCGAGTACCTGGCCATCCACGCCAACGCCCCTGGGGTGCGCTACCTGGGCATGTACGGGCTGGAGGAGATCGTCGAGGGCCGCGTCCAGGTCGACCCGCGGCTGGAGGGGGCCCGGCCGGCGGTGGCGGCGGCCGCCCGGGAGCTGGCCGCCGACCCGGCGGTCACGGCCAGCGGAGCCCACCTGGAGGACAAGCGCTACGCGGTCGCCGTCCACACCCGCCGGGTCGCCGACCCCGACCGCTGGGCGGGCCCGATCTCCGAGGCCGCCAGCCGCATCGCCGCCGCCCACGGCCTGGAGGTCGTGCCCGGCAAGATGGTCTGGGAGCTGCGCCCCCAGGTGCGCAGCGACAAGGGCGACGCCGTCCGTCGGGTGCTGGCCTCCTCCGGCGCCACCATCCTGCTGGTGGCCGGCGACGACCTCGGCGACCTGGCCGCCTTCGCCGCCGCCGCCCAGCTCGCCGCCAAGGGTGGCGACACCCTCCGGGTCGCGGTCCGCTCGGCCGAGGCACCCGAGCGGCTGTTGGCCGACGCCGACCTGGTGGTCGATGGGCCGCCCGGGCTCCGGGACTTCCTGGAGCGGCTCATCGCCCGACCCAGTTCGTCATGAAGCGGTGAAGGGAGTCCCGCGATCACTCCACCTCGTCACCTGGTCGGGTCGTCGCATCACCGAGCGCATCGACGCCGCCGCCACCGAGGAGGACGCCTGGTGCGCTCGGAGGCGGCCAAGCACCGGCGAGCGCTCGCCCAGGTCCTGACCTGGCTCAGCATCGCACTCATCTGGTGCATCACCGCGGTGCAGTTCTCGAGCGCCTCGGCGTCCGATCGCCAGTCTGGTCGCACCCGCCGCCGTGCTGGGTGCCGCCCTGGGCTTCGGCGCCCAGCAGGTGGTGCGGGACCTGATCGCCGGCACCTTCATCGTCCTCGAGCGTCAGTACGGCTACGGCGACGTCGTCCACATCTCGGCCGTCGGCTTCACCGAGGGGGCCACCGGCACCATCGAGGAGGTCGCCCTACGCACCACCCGGCTGCGCACGCTCAACGGTGAGGTGGTCATCGTCCCCAACGGCCAGATCGTCCAGGTCACCAACCTCTCCCGCGACTGGGCCCGCGCCGTCGTGGACGTGCCGCTACCGGTCGAGGTGGACGTGATGCGCGCCAGCGAGCCGCTCCGCAAGGTCGGCGAGGAGGCGTTCGACGACGAGGCGCTGCGGCCGCTGCTGCTCGACCCACCGACCGTGATGGGTGGAGAGCTTCGAGGTCGGCCAGGTGAACCTCCGGATGGTGGCCCGGACCCTGCCCGGCAAGCAGCTCGAGGTGGGTCGCAAGCTACGGGTCCGCGTGGCCGTGACCTTCCAGCGCGAGGGCATCGGCACCTCCGCCGACGCCGGCACCGAACCGGATGCGGGTGTCGCATGAGTCGCTCCCGGCCGCCCGCGACGCTGCTGAACGCAGGCTGCGGACCTCGACCTTGCTGCTGTGCCTGTTCTTCCTGGCCGTGTTGACCCTGTATCTTGAAGTCAGGCCCGCACCCGTCGGCAATACGAGCAGCTCGAACGGCTCCCGGCAGGCCGAGCCTCCACAGCCCACCGCGTCGGCGCCTGCCACCTCTGCGCCCGGAACAACAGCAACTGAGGCTCCGACCACCTCGGCCGCCCGCACCGCCACCACACCGACGACAGCACCGACATCGACCAGCCCGAGGACCATCGCGAGCTCGGCGACCTCTGGAGCCCCGACCACCTCGCCGTAGCGGCTCGAAGGCGCACCAGTCCCGTTTCGAGAGGTGACGATGAGCGAGGCAGCCCAGACGACACTGCTGATCCTGGGCGCCAGCGGCGACCTGACCGGGCGGCTGCTGCTGCCCGGCCTGGGGGCGCT
>DASUPQ010000912.1 GCA_036280995.1 Actinomycetota bacterium
CGGTGCCGCCCTCAACCGGCACCTCGCCGGCCTCGTTGAGCTTGGCGCCCAGGGCCCGGGACCAGGCGGTGGCGGCCAGGGCGGCGCCGGTCAGGGCGGTCTTGACCACGGTGGCCTGGGCCACGCCCTGCTGGCTGGCCACCCGGCCCTTGTTGGCCCCCAGCAGGACGGCCCCGCCGACCACATGGGCGGCGATGCCGGCCAGGTTGACCGGGGTCCAGCGGTTCCAGCCCGAGCTGGCCACCCGCAGCCGCTGGGTGGGCTCCTCCACGTCGGCCGCGGCTCCGTTGAGCCCGACCGCCCCCATCAGCGAGCCACCGAACCAGGTGGCCAGACCCAGGTCGTGCAGGGAACGGGAAACGGTGTTGTCAGCTGTCACAGTGTTGCTCCTTCATGTGTAGAGAGACAAGCAGGGGCCGCCAGGCCAGCCCGGGAACCCACCAGGACCCGAGGAGGGGGAGGCGTCACGATCGGCTGCAGCTCAGCCGCCAGCGGCGTCGTGGTCGCGTCACGGTTGTGAAGCATGCGGCCGCTCACTTCGGGTTCGGGCCCAGCATCGGCGGGACATCGGGCCGGGTGTGGCTGAAGCGTTCGGGTGGACGGCCACTGGCCGCGCCATCGGCTCGGTTCCGCCGCCCGTGGTGACGGCGCCGGTGCCGTCACCACGGGCATTACGGGTTGCCATGCTGTTGCCGCTCCTCTGCCTAGGCCTGCCGCCGGGCTCGGTCCGGGTCGGGACTGGCGGCCATGCGGGTTGCTCCGGCGTCGTCGTCGCTTGGGTCGCGGTCGCGCCCGGCTGGCTGGTCGACGACGGTGCGGGTCTCGGTGTGGACCGGACGCGGCTGCTTGCTGTGCCAACGCTCGCCGAGGATCCCCCCTAGCACCGACCCGATGAGCATGGCCAGCAGCGAGCCCAGGCCGACGATGGTGCCGATCTGGGCCCATTCGTCACCCGAGGTCGGGATGCCGATGCTGCGCAGGTTCCCGAGCGCGGTGGAGCCGGCGTTGGGGTCGACCTGGTCGGCCTGAGAGCTGAGGATGGCGGCCAGGATGGCCGGGACCAGGATGGCCAGCACGAACACGGCCAGGCCGTTCAGCCAGCCGGCCCGCCGGGCCATCCGGCCGGCGACGTACCCGCCGAACAGGTAGGCGAGCAGGAGCGCGACGGCGACCGTGATGCCGGCGCCGATCCCGACCTCCCGCCAGTCCAGCGTCCCGAAGTCGGTGTTGGCACCGACCGCGCCGGCGATGGCGGAGACGAGGGCGAGCAGGATCGCGAAGCTGCCGAACGCGGTGACCGCGCCGGCGAGGATGGCCAGCAGCGACAGCTTGCCGATCCCGGCCTCGCGGGCCAGCCTGGCCCGATCCTTGTTGGACTCACCAGTGATGGTGTCTGCCATGAGAATTCTCTCCGTTCCGTGAACCCACAGTCAGCGGAAGGGAGCCACCATGTGCGACGGCAGGGCGGCGGCTCCCTTCCCGGCTGACTGGATCAGCCGCGGTCGTCGCGGTCGGTGGACTGGTCGCCGTCGACCTCGATCTGCTCCTTGCGGACCTCCTCGGACACCTGACGCTCGTCGGTGACGGTCTCGGTGTCGAGGCGGACCAGCTCGCGGGGCACGGCCCGCTTCTCGACCACGACCTCCTCCTCGCGGAGGGTGACCTCGTGCTCCTCCTCGGAGATGGCCGGGCCGCTGGTGGCCGCATCCAGGTTGGCGTCGGTGATCGGCTCGCGCTCGACCCGGACCTCCTCGCGCTGCACCGGCACCGTGACCTGCTGGGTCTCGGTGGTCACGTACTTGCGCAGCCGGGCCCGGCCCCGCTCCCGGGTCTCGGTCCCGACCCGCAGCTCCTCCTCGGAGCGGGTCATGGCGTCGTCGGTGGTCGGCCCGGAGGTGTCCCGGCCGACGGTGTCGCGGTCGACGTCCGTGCCGGCGGGCAGGCCAGTGTCGGAACGGGACCCGGAGTACTCCATGCCGTAGTGGCGGTACAGCGCGGCCTCCTCGTCCTGGGACAGCTGCCCGTCGGCCTCCATGCTGGGAGCGTCGGTGACCTGGTCCTTGTCGTAGGGCACCTGGACGCTGTCGCCGGTGTCCTGGGCCTGGGCCAGCGGCACGAAGGTGGTCTTGGCCGCGAACAGGCCGCTGGTGACCGTGGCCCACTCGGGCTGGCCGGTCTCGTCGTCCAGGTAGATGGCGTCGAT
>DASUPQ010000913.1 GCA_036280995.1 Actinomycetota bacterium
CCAACCACACCGCCCGGGTCGCCGGCTCCGGGCCACTCGACCCCGGCACCGACACCCTGGTCGGCAACCCCGTCCTGTCCTGGCCGATTCCCGTGACCCGGCTCGCGCAGCTGCCGGACGGGCTGCGCGCCGCAACCGTGCTCGCCGCCCGCACCGTGCCGACCGCGAGCGAGCTGCGGAAGCTCGCCGCCGCGCACGCCGACCTCGCCCACACCTGCGGCCGGCTGCTCCCCAACCAGCTGACCGAACTGAAGGACAGCTACACCGACCGGGCCGCCGCCTACACCGACCTGGCCGGCGCGGCGAGCCGGGTCGCCAGCATCCACCGCGGCCGCGGCGGCCTGGTGCTGGTGCAGACCGCCGAACTCACCCGGCTGCTGCACCACGCGACCGCGACCAGCCCTCGTGACGTCGTGGCAGGGGTGCTGGCCGACCTGGACACCGCCTACCCGGTGTTCTCCGCCGCCATGGCCGGCCGGGTCACCCACGGGCTCCGGTTCGGCGCGTACCTGGTGCCGCACCCGCACACCCTGGAGCACCGGTGGGAACACGCCCGGCCCGGCCACCCGGCCGCCGCCCGACTGCACCAGGCGGCCACCCGGCTCAAGGTCGGTGACCGCACCGCCGACCAGCGCGCCGCCGACCATGCCGCCAGCCTGCGCCGGCCCGGCCGCCCGCCCGCGCTCACCCCCGACCAGGTCATCACCGCCCGGCAGCTGCTCCACGACGGTGACCGCACCCAACGACAGGTCGCCGACCACCTCGGTGTCGGCCTGTCCACCCTCAAACGCGCCCTCCACGCCACCGCCGCCCCCGGTGACCACGCCGACGACGTCCACAACGACCGGGCCGGCACCACCGACCCACCGCCCACGCCCACCCGAGGCGCGCTGACCACAACCGTGCTGCGACAGGCCCGCGAGCTCACCGGCTGCGGGCACACCCTCCTGCAGGTCGCTGACCAACTCCAGGTCGGCGTCGACACGCTGCGGGCCGCGCTGCGCGACCCCACCGAACCCTGTTCGCCGGTCGCCGACCCCGCCCGCCATGCCCTCGCCGCCGCGCTGGCCGGGCAGCCGGTGAGCCGCCGCCCCGTCACCCCAGGCCACCCGGTCCCCACCGGCCGGACCATCCCACCCCCAGCGAGGCAGCAACCATGACCACCAGCAGCGACAGCACGAGCAGCAGCGGCGGGCGCGCCGAGCCCGGCACCATGATCGTCTTCACCCCCCAAGGCCGGGCCGCCCTCGACCGGCTCGCCGCCACCCTCACCGCCGGCTGCGACAGCAACAGCAGCCTCGACCAGATCGCCGGGGTGCTCGAGCAGGTGCTGCACGCCCCGTTGGACGACCTCGCCGCCGCCCTCACCCCGACCCCCGCGTCGACAGGGTTCCGGCCGCCCGCTCTGCGGCGCGACACCATCGGCCGGGCCCGCTCCCGGGGGTGACCCGGTGAACTGGCAGCACCCGGACCGGCCCCAACCGGCCCGCCGGCCGAGACCGGCGCTGCTGGTGCTGGTGCCGGCCGGCGCCCTGCTGGTGGTGGCCCTACTCGCCGCGTGGGTGGTGTCCGGGACACCCGGCGGCACCGTGGCCGCCGCACCCCCATCCCCCACGAGCACGCCGACGGCAGCGCGGACACCCGTGGCGGCACCGGCGGCGACGGTCACCGTGACCACGGCGCCGGCACCCGGACCCACCATGTGGCGCACCGTCACCGCCACCCCCCGGCCCGCGGTGCGCACCGTCACCGCCGCACCGTCCCCGCGCCCCGTGCCGACCCGCACCGTCACCGCCACCCCCGCGGTGCCGACCCGGACCGTCACCGCCGCGCCCGCTCCGGCGCGCACCCTGATCGCGCCGCCGGCACCCCAGCCCACCGTGTGGCGGACCGTCACCGCCGCGCCGGCACCCCAGCCCACCGTCACCGTCACCTCGACCGCCACGGCCACAGCAACCGCGACCGCCACGGTCACTCTCACCGCCACCCCGACGCCGTCACCATCGCCGTCGCCGACCAGCACGACCCCCGCCCCGACCGCCCCGACCCCGAGCCCGGCGCCCAGCCCGAGCCCGGCGCCGGCGGGGGCACCGGCCCCACCCCGGCCGGTCGGGTTCGTGGTGGCCAGCTATAACGTGCTCGGCCACAGCCACACCACCCCACGCGGGACCCGGCCGTCCTGGGCGGCCGGCACCACCCGGATCCGGTGGGCGATCCGGCTGCTGCGCCGGCACCGGGTCGACGTGGTCGGGCTGCAGGAACTGCAGGACCCGCAGTGGCGGATGCTGCGCCGCCACGCCCGCGAGTACCGGGTGTTCCCCGGCCCCCGCGGCGCCCGCGGCCCCCGCGACACCGACAACGCGATCGCCTGGCGGCATACGGACTGGCGGCTGGTGCGGGCACACACGATCCCGATCCCGTACTTCCACGGCAACACCCGGCGGATGCCGGTGCTGGTGCTCCGCCACCGGCCGACCGGCCGGCAGGCGTGGTTCGCCAACTTCCACAACCCGGCCAGCCTGCCCTGGCTCGAATCGCAGCGCCGCTGGCGGCAGCAGGCGCTGCGCCGGCAGGCCGAGCTGGTTCGCCGGCTACACCGGAACCACGACTTCCCGGTGTTCGTCACCGGCGACATGAACGACCATCATGCCTACTACTGCCCGTTCACCCGGGCCACCGGCATGACCGCCGCCGCCGGCGGCACCACCACCAGCACCCGCTGCACACCGCCCCGCAGGGCGAAGATCGACTGGATCTTCGGCTCCCCCGGCGTCCGGTTCCACGACTACACCACCGTCACCGGGCCACTGGCCCGCAAGACCAGCGACCACCCGCTGATCCACGCCCAGGCCCGGCTCCCCGGCGACCGGTGACCCCCACCACCCCGCACCCGCTGGCCAGGTCACAGCCCGGCACCCCAGGGTGTGGCAGGTGCACCACGCAGAAGGGTCGATCGACCACG
>DASUPQ010000914.1 GCA_036280995.1 Actinomycetota bacterium
GACGGTGGCCTGCTCGAGCTCGTCGGCCTGTGGTCGTCCTCGGGGAACCAGGAGCTGCCCACCGGTCCTGAGCAGGGGAAGTCCCAGCTCGGCGACGACCGGGAGTGGCCCGAGCGCTCGCGCCGTTGCCACGTCGAACGACTGCCTGGCCGGTCCTTGCCCGTAGTCTTCGAGGCGAGCGTGGACGACCGTGACGTTGGCGAGGCCCAGTGCGGTGGCGGTGGCGGCGACCCAGTCCAGCCGACGCCGCTGCGCGTCGATCATGGTGAACGACGTCGCCTGGTAGGCGACGGCCAGGGGGAGTCCAGGTAGGCCGGCGCCCGATCCGAGGTCGGCCCACCGCTCCTGCGGCCTCGGTTGCCGGATCAGGGCCAGGCCCAGGGCGTCGTCCAGATGGCGTCCCCAGAGCCGGTCTTGCTCCCTCGGGCCCAGGAACCCGAGACGGATCGCCTCGGTGTACGCCTGTTCCAGGAGTTCGGCGTCCTTCTCGGCCAGCGACGGACGCCCGTGGGGAGCGTCTCCATGCGCCCAATGTTTCACGTGAAACGTTATGTGGGCCGGATGACCACGCGCCGGTTAGGCTCCTCACCGAGGCTCTCGGTGTGCACTCCGTCGATCGTCGCCACGGCGTCATGCACGACCTTCCGTTCCGCTGGGGTCATCGGCTGAAACTCGTGTTCCTCGCGGGTCTTGAGGACCTGCTCCACGGTCGTCTTCACGACCGAGATCAGCTGCTCGCGGTGACGCGCCCGGAAGCCGTTGATGTCGAGAAGCAGCCGCACCCGCCGCTTCGACTGGCGAAGGACGGCCAGACGAGTCAGCTCCTGTAGGGCGTCGAGCGTCTCCCCGTTGGTTCCAACGAGCATGTTCAGGTCTGGTCCTTCGAGGTCGATGTGGCCGCCGACCTCGTCGATCCAGGTCGTGATGTCGCCGTCGACGTCCAGGGCGTCCAGCAGCCCCTCGAGGAAGTCGCCAGCCCGCTCGGTGTCCGCCTCGACCATCTCTGGCTCGATCGGTTCGTCGCGATAGGCACCGCGTGACGGCTTGGTCCCACTCGACAGTTCTGAGGGAGAAGGTGCCGGGTCCCTGTCCGTGCCGGCCGCGGTGGTGGCTGCTGGCTTGGGACCGCCCGGGACGACAAGCGGCTGGTCCGAGGCCTGCGGCCCGTCGGCCTGGCCGGAACCGGGAGCGGTCGACGTGGACGTGGCTTCCGAGTCGCCGGAAGCGTCGGGGATCCCCAAGGTGGACGGCGGCGCGCTCGTTGGCGGAACGGCGGCGGCCGGACCCGGGCCGGCGTCCTGCGCACGGGCATCGGGAGTTGCCACGGCAGCCACTGCGGCGTCAGTGGGCTGCGGGTCGTATGGACCATTCGTCAGGCTCGTGTCGCGAGCGGTCGTTCGGGGGGTGACGCGGACCCGTGCGGGGCTGCCGATGAAGCCGAAGGTCGACGGGACTGGGTCCTCAAGAACCTCGACGTCGACCTGGTCGGAACGGAGACCGAGCTGAGCGGCCGCGGCGGTGACCGCCGCGGCGACCGTCCTAGCGCTTGCCTCGGCGTGGGCCACTCGACTTGCCCTTTCCGGACGAGCGGCTGCCCGACCTCCGGTTGCCGCTGGAGCCCTGCCGGCCACCCTGCCCAGGTCTCGACTGGGCGCCCTTGGCCGCTGGTCCACCCTGCTTGGACGATGCCTTGCCGTCCCCCGCCTTGGCGTTGCGGTTGCCGTTCTTGGTGGTGGCCGGGGGGCGGTCCTCGGCCGCCCGCGACTGGGCGGCGCCACGGAACATGCTCAGGGGGCCGAGGCCCTTGCGCTCTTCGCCGTTGTCGACCACGGCCGCGGCCCCGGCCGGGGCCGCCTGCGCACCCCCGCCAGCGGGGACCGGGGCGCTCCTGAGCAGCATGTACTGCTGGCCGACGCTCCAGAAGTTGGTGGTGACCCAGTAGATGATGACCGCCAGCGGGACATTGACCGCGAACACGAAGAACATCAGCGGCATGATCCGCATGATCATCTGCTGCTGCGGGTTCACCTCGGCCGTCTGCTTGCTCATCAGCTGACGCTGGGAGATGTAGGTGGTCAGCGACATCGTCGTGGTCAGGGCCAGGATCGTGAGGCCGGCCGCCGAGAAGAGCTTGTCCCAGCCCGGCAGCTGCAGCCAGTGCTGCTGCAGGGGCACGCCGAAGAAGGTCTTGCCGATCAGGACGTTGGGACCGCCGGCGATCTGCTGGGCGTAGATGACCTGGTAGAGCGCGAAGAAGAACGGCATCTGGGCAAGGAGCGGCCAGCAGCCGGCCATGGGGTTGAACCCGCGCTCCTTGTAGAGCGCCATCATCTCTTCGTTCAGCTTCGTCTTGTCGTTCTTGTGCTTGGCCTGGAGCTTCTTGATCTCGGGAGCGAGCTCCTGCATGACCCGCGTCGACTTGACCTGCTTGACGGTGAGCGGGATGAGCAGGATGCGCACGGCGACCGTCAGCATGACGATCGAGAACCAGTAGCTCTGGCTCCCCATGAGGGGCTCGACCAGCTCCTGGAAGAACGTCAGGACGTGGTACAGCGCATCACGGAAGCTGTTGAACAGTTCGATCACGAGGAGCCTCTCTCGGGCGGGCCGGGCGGGCCGGCGCTCACCATCTCACCGTACCCCTTGCGGCCCGGCTTCACGCGGCGGGTCGCGGGCGGTACGTAATCGAAGCCCCCCGGATGGAACGGCTGGCACTTCACGAGACGCCGCAGCGCGAGCCAGGAGCCCCGCACGGCCCCGTGGGTCTCGATCGCCGTCTTGGCGTACGCCGAGCACGAAGGGTGGAACCGGCAGCGGTTCCCGAGGAAGGGACTGATCCAGCGCTGGTAGCCGCCGATGAGCAGCATGAGCAGGGCTGCCGACCTGCTCGGCGTCGGCGTCCCGGCCAGCCGATCGCTCAACCGCCGTCCCCTCCGCGCAGGCCAGCCGCGTTCAACACGTCCCGGATGTCACCGGCGATTTCCCGGTAGGAGGCGCCGGCGACGCTCGGCCGGGCCACCAGGACCAGGTCGAGACCCTCGGGCACCTCCCTGCCCTCCAGCCGCAGCGCCTCCCGGAGCAGACGCTTGGCACGGTTGCGGGCGACCGCGCCGCCGACCTTCCGGCTCACGACCAGGCCGGCCCGGGCCGGCCCGCTTCCGGTCGGCCGCTTGGCCACGTACAGCACGACCGCGCCCTGTGCATAGGAGCGCCCCGTCGAGAACACCGACCTGAAGGCCGACGGTGAGCTCAACCGGTTTACCGCCGCCATGGCGCCACCTCATCCGCCGGCGCGGCCACGCCAGGACCTCCTGCTCCCATCGCGGCGAGGCCAGTCATCGACGCTCCTCAGGCTCCGAGCCGGATGCGGCCCTTGGCCCGGCGGCGGGCGATGATCGAGCGGCCAGCGCGCGTGCGCATCCGGATCCGGAAGCCATGCGTCTTGGCGCGTTTACGGTTGTTCGGCTGAAATGTACGCTTCACGACGACGGCTCCTAACCCGGTCGAGGCGGAGGGCAGGCAGAGACAAGGCGCGGAGAACGCGCCGAAAGACGATGGTACGGGCCACCCGCGAACGTCGTCAACGCGACTCGTTATGCCTGCTGGGTCCTGAAACGAGCCCTTGAGAGCCCGCCTCCGCCGATGCTATCCTCCGGCCCGCCTTCAGTCGGCGGCCCCACACGTCTGGCCCGGCTTCCCCGTCACGGCCATCTGCCCTCTGCGCCGAGGGTCTGCCGTCTCTCCCGGTACCGGCCCGGTCGGGCCACCGCGTCCGCAGGAGTCGGGTTCTCCACACCTGTGGATGGGGGTGTGGATATGTAGGTTGCGGCGGGTCGAACGGTCGCGGAGGGTGTGTCGCACATGCGGCGCACACTGTGGACATCCGGGGGACCCGAGGTGCCGGAAAGGGATGAGGCGGCTGTGGTCGAAGGGTTCCATGACGACGCGACGGCGATCTGGACGGCGTGCCTCGAGTCGCTCGACGGTGCCGGGTCGACCCACAAGGCCTGGCTGGCCCAGACCCGGCCGGTCGCGATCTCCGGGGACACGCTGGTCCTGGCCGTGCCGGACGACTTCGTCAAGGAGTGGATCGAGCAGCGCTACGCCTCGACCGTGACCGCCGCCCTGGCCCAGGTCGCGGGCCGGCCGCTGGACATCCGCGTCACCGTCGGCCCCCTGGAGGACATCGGCGACGAGGAGCTGCCGAGACCCGTCGCCGCGCCGCGGCCGGCCGCCGACCGTCCCCAGCTGACCCCCAAGTACACCTTCGAGCGGTTCGTGATCGGGTCGTCCAACCGGTTCGCCCACGCGGCCGCGGTGGCCGTGGCCGAGGCGCCGGCCAAGTCCTACAACCCGTTGTTCATCTACGGAGGCGCCGGGCTGGGCAAGACCCACCTGCTGCACGCCATCGGGCACTACACGGGCAACCTCTATCCCCAGGCGCGCATCCGGTACGTGTCCAGCGAGCAGTTCACCAATGAGTTCATCAACGCCATCCGCGACGACCGCACCGGCGCCTTCCAGCGGCGCTACCGGGACAACGACGTCCTGCTGATCGACGACATCCAGTTCCTGGAAGGCAAGGAGCGCACCCAGGAGGAGTTCTTCCACACCTTCAATGCGCTCCACAACGCCGACAGGCAGATCGTGATCTCCTCGGACCGCCCGCCCAAGCAGATCGCGACGCTGGAAGACCGCCTGCGCAGCCGGTTCGAATGGGGGCTGATCACCGACATCCAGCCGCCCGATCTCGAGACCCGCATCGCCATCCTGCGCAAGAAGTCCGTCGCCGACGGCCTCAGCGTGCCCGACGACGTACTGTCGTTCATCGCCTCCAAGGTCCAGTCCAACATCCGTGAGCTCGAGGGCGCCCTGATCCGGGTCACGGCCTTCGCCTCGCTCAACGGCAGCCCGATCGACCTGGCCCTGGCCGAGATCGTGCTCAAGGACCTGTTCCCGGACGAGGGCCGCCGCGAGGTCTCGGTGCCGATTATCATGGCCGAGACGGCCTCCTACTTCAGCCTGACCATCGAGGACCTGACCGGCCCCAACCGCTCCCGGCTGCTGGTCACGGCCAGGCAGATGGCCATGTACCTGACCCGCGAGCTGACCGACCTCTCGCTGCCCAAGATCGGGCAGGCGTTCGGGAACCGCGACCACACCACGGTCATGCACGCCACCCAGAAGATCCGCGGCCTCATGCGGGAGCGGCGCAGCATCTACAACCAGGTCCAGGAGCTGACCAACCGGATCCGGGTCCGTGCCCAGCAGCAGGGGTCGTGAGCGATGGCGGCCCTGGGGACGAGGTGGGGACGACCTGTCGACGGGCGGGGGACGGCCGCCACGCCCCTGGGAACGGCGGGTCGCCTGGGGACGGCCGGGCGGTGTTCTCCCCACCCCGGCGGGGACGGCCGCGACCGCCCCACGCTGGAGGATCACCGGTCCGTCCACATGCCCACAGCCCCTACTGCTGTTCCAAGGTTCTCTGGTTCTTCGATCAAACAACACCCAGACCCTGGGGAAAGGTCGGGAGGTCGACTGCCTTGAAGTTCACGACTGAGCGCGACAACTTCGCCGACGCGGTGGCCTGGGTCAGCCGGACGGTCTCGACCAGACCCACCCTGCCGGTGCTCGGTGGCACCCTGGTCGAGCTCGAGGGGAACCGGCTGCGGCTGGCCTCGACCGACCTCGAGCACACCGGCGAGGCCGTCATCGAGGTCCGCGGCGAGGCCGACGGCCGGGTCGTCGTCCCCGGCCGCATCTTCGGCGACGTGGCCCGCAACCTTCCCTCCGGCCTGGTCGAGGTCGAGGCGGGCGACGGCGGCCTCGAGGTCCGGCGCGGACAGATCACCCACGAGCTGCGCCTGCTCGACGCCGAGGATTTCCCCACCCTCACCCAGCCGTCGCTGGAGCACGTCGGCACCCTGTCCGGGGAGGCCCTCGCCGGCGCCGCCGCCCAGGTCGGCCGGGCCGCCTCCCACGACGAGGCCCGGCCCGTGCTCACCGCGGTGCTGTTCGAGGCCGAGCAGGAGCGCCTGACCCTGGCCGCGACCGACTCCTACCGCCTGGCCGTCCGCACCCTCGAGTGGAGCTGGCAGCACGAGCCGATGACCGCCCTGGTCCCGGCGCGGGCCCTCATCGAGGCGGCCCGGGCGCTGGCCGGCGAGGCCACGGTCGAGATCGGCATCGAGCCCCACCAGGTGACCTTCGCCGGCGGCGGCCGCCGGCTCACCTCCCGCCTGGTCGAGGGCGAGTTCCCCAAGTTCCGCAGCCTGATCCCGTCCGGGTACGAGAGCGTGGCCACGCTCGACCGCCAGGTCCTGCTGGACGCGCTGAAGCAGGTCACGCCGTATGGCCAGAACAACAACCCGGTGCGGCTGACCTTCGATCGGGAGCGCCTCCAGGTCGACGGCAGCCTCCAGGACGTCGGCCGGGGCGCGGCCGCCGTGGACGCCAAGTACGAGGGCGAGGGCATCACCATCGCCTTCAACCCCGTCTACCTGAGCGACGGAGTGGCGGCGGTGGACGACAACGAGGCGGTCATCGAGGTCCGCGACGGCCTCAAGCCGGCGCTCATCCACGGCAACGACGCCCTCGCCTTCATGTACCTGCTGATGCCCGTCCGGTTGCCGGGATGACCTGTCCGTCATTGAGACTTGGAGTCGGCCTTCGGCCGACGATCGGCAGGTCCCGACCGGCAGCATCGCCGGTCGGCTAGGGTTCCGGTATGCGCTTGGAACGGCTGGAGGTCGTCGACTTCCGCAACCACGACCGGGCGGCGGTCGAGCTCCCCGGGGGCGTGTCGGTGCTGGCCGGGCCCAACGGGGTCGGCAAGACGAACCTGCTCGAGGCGATCGCCTACCTGGCCACGCTCGGCTCCCACCGGGTCGGGCAGGACGCCAGCCTGGTCCGCGCCGGCGCGGCGTCGTCGGTGATCCGCGCGGCCGTCCGGCGGGCCGGGCGGCGGCTGCTGGTCGACGTGGAGCTGCGCCCGGGCAGCGGGGTCCGGGGGCGGGTGAACGGGGCGCCGGTGCCGCGGGCCCGGGACCTCCTCGGGGTGGTCCGGGCGACGGTGTTCGCGCCCGAGGACCTGGGGCTGGTCCGCGGCGACCCGGAGGAGCGGCGGCGCTTCCTCGACACCCTGGCCACCCAGCGGCTGCCCCGGTACCACGGCAGCCGCCAGGACTACGACCGGGTGCTCCGCCAGCGCAACACCCTGCTGCGCAGCGCCGGCGGACGCCTCCCCGCCGCCGCCCTGGCCACCCTCGAGGTGTGGGACGAGAAGCTGGCCACGGCCGGGGCCGAGCTGTGGTTCGAGCGGCTCCGGCTGGTGGCGGCCCTCACACCCCGGGTCGGGCTCGCCTACCAGCGGCTGGCAGGCAAGGACGACGCGGTCGAGATCGCCTACCTGTCGTCGGTGGCCGGGACCGCGGGTGCCGACCCCGACCCGGTCAAGCTCGCCCAGGCGCTGCGCGAGCGGCTGGTCGCCGACCGGACCCGCGAGGTCGAGCGGGGTCTCACCCTGTCCGGCCCGCACCGGGACGACCTCGCCCTCGCCCTGCGCGGGCTGCCCGCGCGCACCCACGCCTCGCACGGCGAGGCCTGGTCGCTGGCCCTGGCGCTGCGGCTCGGGTCCCACCATCTGCTCACCGAGGAGGGGGAGGAGCCGGTGCTGCTGCTGGACGACGTGTTCGCCGAGCTCGACCGGCAACGACGGGATCGGGTCGCGGAGGCGGCCTTGGCGGCGGAGCAGACCGTCGTGACGGCGGCGGTCGCCGAGGAGCTCCCACCCGCCCTCGGCGCCTCGGTGTTTCACGTGGAACCAGGATCGGTCCAGCTCAGCGAGGGCCCATCGCACAAACCGGACAGCCCGGCCGGTGGGTCGGAAGGGGAACCCCAGGATCCCTCACGCGAACCCGGGGCGTGAGGGTGGGGCCGCAGCCGAGCCAGCGAGAGCCGGGCGCGAGCGATGTGGGAACGGACCAGAACGGTGGAGGCCGGGGCGTGGTGGCATGACGGGTCGGAGCCGGGAACCGCGGGCCATCGGGGCCGAGCTGGCCGACGTCCTGCGGGCTCGCGGTTGGGACGACCGCCTGGCCGCGGCCCGGGTGGTCGCCCGCTGGCCGGCGGTGGTCGGAGACGCGGTGGCCGCCCACTGCCAGCCAAGCCGCCTCGACGAGGACGGCACCCTCCAGGTCGTGGCCGACTCGGCCGCCTGGGCCACCCAGCTCACCTACCTCCAGGGCAAGCTGCTCGACCGCCTCGCCGCCGAATGCGGCCCCGGCCTGGTCCGCCAGATCCAGGTCCGCACCAGCGAAGGCCGTTCCCGCCGATCACCACGCCGCCCGTGACGATGGTGCCGCTGAGGAGACCGGCATGGACGAAAACGGCACGCACAAGGGCGACGACGATGCGCGGACCGCTGAACCACCGGCCGACTGGGGCCGATTGACCGGGCCCCTGGTCCCCTCGCCCCCAGGGCCCGTTGACGGGGCCCATTGGCCGGAACCCTGTAACCGCGATCCCGGTGACCGGCCTCAGTGACCGGGTCCCGCCGACCGGGCGCCCGCGCCCGGCGATCAGGCCGCGCCGCTGTGACCCCGGCCGGTGGCAGGAGCCCCGGGAGGGTAGCCCAGGGCCCGGAGACAGGTCCTACAGGCCCCGCGACCGCGCCGCCCTCGCTCCCCTGCGATCCTCGGCGACCCCCTCGTCCTCTCTCCCCCGACCCGCACCGCCCGGCCCACCCTTCTCCCGGCCGGCCCGTGGAGGCGCTGCTGTCACGGCCCTGATGTAGCCTCTGACCTGCGCGAACGACACATGGCGACGGAGGATTCGTGGTATACTCGATGGGGATCTTCCCCCTCCCGCGCACTGCGACTGCGCACCGTCTGGTTCCGTTACGGACGGCGTGCCTTCCAGCGCCGTGCCTGTTTCGGGGCTGACTGAGGAGTTCAATGGTCACGAGCTACACCGCCGAATCGATCACCGTCCTTGAGGGGCTGGAGGCCGTCCGCAAGCGGCCCGGGATGTACATCGGGTCGACCGGGCCGCGCGGCCTGCACCATCTCGTCTACGAGGTCGTCGACAACGCCGTCGACGAGGCCCTGGCCGGCTACTGCACGAGGATCGACATCACCTTGACCGCCGACGGCGGGGTCAGGGTGGTCGACGACGGCCGCGGCATCCCGGTCGACGAGCACCCGGTCGAGCACCGGCCGGCGCTCGAGGTGGTCATGACCCAGCTGCACGCCGGGGGCAAGTTCGGGGGCGACTCCTACGCCGTCTCCGGCGGCCTCCACGGGGTGGGCGTGTCGGTGGTCAACGCCCTCTCCAAGCGGCTCGACGTCGAGGTCGTCCGCGACGGCTGGCGTCACCGCCAGTCGTACGAGCGGGGCCTGCCCACCGCTCCGCTGGAGCGGGTCGGCAAGGCCAGGAGCCACGGCTCCACGGTGGCCTTCTGGCCCGACCCGGACATCTTCGAGGAGATCGAGTTCCGCTTCGAGACCCTCTCCAACCGCATGCGGGAGATGGCCTTCCTCAACGCTGGGCTGCGCATCACCCTCACCGACGAGCGGGACGAGGGGAAGTCGGAGGTCTACCAGTACGCCGGCGGCATCCGCGACTTCGTGGCCCACATCAACGCCTCCAAGGAGCCGGTCCACCCGCAGATCATCTACTTCGAGGGCAAGGCGAACTCCCACTACGCGGAGGTCGCCATGCAGTGGAACTCGAGCTACAACGACGCCGTCTCGACCTTCGCCAACACCATCAACACCCACGAGGGCGGGACCCACGAGGAGGGCTTCCGGGCCGCGCTGACCACGACCATCAACCGCTACGCCCGGGCCAGCGCCCTGCTCAAGGAGAAGGACCCCAACCTGAGCGGCGACGACGTCCGCGAGGGCCTGACCGCGATCGTGTCGGTGAAGCTGCGCGAGCCCCAGTTCGAGGGCCAGACCAAGACCAAGCTCGGCAACACCGACATCAAGGGGTTCGTCCAGCAGACCACCAACGTGGCCCTGGCCGAGTGGTTCGAGGAGCACGGCCCCCAGGCCAAGGCGATCGTCGTCAAGTGCATCCAGGCCGCCCGGGCCCGCATGGCGGCCCGCAACGCCCGCGAGCTGACCCGGCGCAAGTCCCTGCTGGAGTCGTCCTCGCTCCCCGGCAAGCTGGCCGACTGCTCCTCGCGCGACCCGCGCCAGGCGGAGCTGTTCATCGTCGAGGGCAACTCGGCCGGAGGCTCGGCCAAGGAGGCCCGCAACCGCACCTTCCAGGCCATCCTGCCCATCCGCGGCAAGATCCTGAACGTCGAGAAGGCGCGGCTGGACCAGGCGCTCAAGAACGTCGAGATCCAGTCCATCATCACGGCCATGGGCACCGGCATCGGCGAGGACTTCGACCTCACCAAGGCCCGCTACAACAAGATCGTGCTCATGGCCGACGCCGACGTGGACGGCTCCCACATCCGGACCCTGCTGCTGACCTTCCTGTTCCGGTTCCTGCGCGGGCTGGTCGAGTCCGGGTTCGTGTACATCGCCCAGCCGCCGCTCTACAAGATCAAGTACGGCCGCGGCGACAACGACGTCTTCTACGCCTACACCGAGGCCGAGCGCGAGCAGTGGTTCAAGCGCAACCCGGCCAAGAGCAGGAACGTCAAGCCGCAGCGGTACAAGGGTCTGGGCGAGATGAACGCCGAGGAGCTGTGGGAGACCACCATGGACCCGGAGCGGCGCACCCTGCTCCAGGTCGGGCTCGAGGACGCCGCCATCGCCGACGAGATCTTCACGATCCTGATGGGCGAGAACGTCGAGTACCGCCGCAACTTCATCCAGCGCAACGCCAAGGACGTCCGCTTCCTGGACATCTGATGGCCGCACCACGCTTCACCGGAGAAGGGAACAACCACCGTGCCTGACGCACGACGGATCGAGCCGATCGAGATCGAAGAGGAGATGCAGCGGTCGTTCCTCGACTACGCGATGAGCGTGATCGTGGCCCGGGCGCTGCCGGACGTGCGGGACGGGCTCAAGCCGGTGCACCGGCGCATCCTCTGGGGGGCCAACGAGGAGGGCGTGCGGCCCCCGAACGGCCGCCGCAAGTCGGCCTACATCGTCGGCTCGGTGCTGGGCAAGTACCACCCGCACAGCGACACCGCCGTCTACGACGCCATGGTCCGCCTCGGCCAGGACTTCGCCTCCCGCTATCCCCTGATCGACGGCCAGGGCAACTTCGGCACCGCCGACGGGGACGAGCCGGCGGCCATGCGCTACACCGAGGCCCGCCTGAACGCCCTGGCCATGGAGCTGCTGCGTGACATCGACAAGGAGACCGTCGACTTCACGCCCAACTACGACAACGAGAGCCAGGAGCCGGTGGTCCTGCCCGCCCGGTTCCCCAACCTGCTGGCCAACGGGTCGGAGGGCATCGCCGTCGGCATGGCGACCAAGATCCCGCCCCACAACCTGGGTGAGGTCATCGACGCCACCGTCGCGCTGATCGACAACCCGGAGCTGACCAGCGAGGAGCTGCTGCGCTGGGTCAAGGGCCCCGACTTCCCCACCGGGGCGTCGATCATGGGCACCGCCGGGATCCGCGACGCCTACACCACCGGCCGCGGCTCGATCCGGGTCCGCTCCAAGGTCCGCATCGAGGAGAACAACCGCGGCGGCCAGCGCATCGTGGTCACCGAGCTGCCCTACCAGGTCTCCGGCGACCGCCTGCTGATCCGCATCCGCGACCTGGTCCGCGAGGGCCGGCTGAACGGCATCGTCGACATCGCGAATGAGTCCAACAAGGAAGGCACCCGCCTGGTCATCGAGTGCCGCCGCGACGCCGTCCCCCAGGTCGTCCTCAACCAGCTCTACAAGCACACCCAGCTCCAGGACAGCTTCGGGGTCATCATGCTGGCCCTGGTCGACGGCGTGCCCCGGGTGCTCAACCTGGCCGACATGCTGTCGCACTACGTCGCCCACCAGGTCACCGTCGTCGTCCGCCGGACCCGCTACGAGCTGCGCAAGGCCCAGGAGCGGGCCCACGTCCTCGAGGGCCTGCTGGTCGCCCTCGACCACCTGGACGAGGTCATCAACCTGATCCGCAACGCCGAGTCGGCCGACACCGCCCGGACCCAGCTGATGGCGCGCTACAGCCTCAGCGAGATCCAGGCCACGGCCATCCTGGACATGCAGCTGCGCCGGCTGGCCGCCCTGGAGCGCCGCAAGCTCCAGGAGGAGTACGCCGAGCTGCAGGCCCGGATCCGCAAGCTCCAGGCCATCCTCGACGACCCCTCCAAGGTGCGCGGCATCGTCAAGGAGGAGCTGCTCGACATCAAGCGCCGCTTCGCCGACGCCCGCCG
Organism: Actinomycetota bacterium; assembly: GCA_036280995.1. Taxonomy (NCBI): domain Bacteria; kingdom Bacillati; phylum Actinomycetota; species Actinomycetota bacterium. The sequence continues at coordinate 12,353 of DASUPQ010000914.1, forward strand.
CACCGAGATCCGCCCCGACGAGGGCGAGCTGTCCATCGAGGACCTGATCGCGGCCGAGCCGGTGGTGGTCACCGTCACCCGGACCGGCTACGTGAAGCGGGTCGCCCTCGGCGACTACCGGGCCCAGAACCGGGGCGGCCGGGGGGTGCGGGGAGCCAACCTCAAAGAGGACGACATCGTCCAGTTCCTGGCCATCACCAACACCCACCACTGGGTGCTGTTCTTCACCAACAAGGGCCGGGTCTACCGGGTGAAGGTGCACGAGCTGCCCGAGGCGGCCAAGAACGCCCGCGGCACCTACGTGGCCAACGTGCCAGGTGCGACCTTCCAGCCGGATGAGAAGATCGCCGCAGTGCTCGACCTGGACGACTACGACGATGGTAAGTTCCTCGTCCTGGGAACCAAGGACGGCATGGTCAAGAAGACCGCCCTGAACGAGTACGACTCGCCCAGGGTGGGGTTGATCGCCATCAACCTGCGAGGCGACGATGAGCTCATCGGGGTCAAGCTCACCTCGGGCGAGGACGATCTCCTGTTCATCTCGCGCAAGGCCATGGCCGTGCGCTTCAGCGAGGCCCACGTGCGCCCGATGGGAAGGCAGACCAGCGGCGTGACCGCCATGCGGCTGCGACGCGGAGACCAGGTGCTGGCCATGGAGGTGGTCCGCTCGAACGCCGACCTGCTGGTCGTCACCGACGCCGGCTTCGGCAAGCGCACCCCGCTGGAGCAGTACGCCCGCAAGGGCCGGGGCATCCAGGGCGTCAAGACCGCCGAGCTGACCGAGGCCCGCGGGTTCCTCGCCGGCGCCCTGGTCGTGCAGGACGAGGACGACATCTTCCTCATCACCGACACCGGGCAGATCATCCGGACGCGCGTCAACGAGGTCCGTCGGGCTGGCAGGGCCACCCAAGGTGTGCGCATCATGCGACTCGCGAGGACCAGCGGCCGGGTCGCCGCGGTGGCGCCGGTCGTCAAGGACGAGGAGTAGCCAATGTCCAGCCAGATCCCGCAGGTGACGACGCGGCCGTTGCCCCGCCAGGCGGCCCCCGCCATGGCGCCGGCCGTCGACCGGCGGGCACGGCTGGTCCTGCGCCGCCTCGACCCCTGGTCGGTGCTGAAGTTCTCCGTCGTCTTCTACTTCTGCCTGATGCTGATCAGCCTGCTGGTGTTCGCGGTCATCTGGTTCGTGCTGGTCAACATGGGCGTGTTCACGTCCCTGACCGACTTCGCGGGCAACTTCAACCTCGAGGTGGCCTTCCCGGCGGGGACCGTGTTCCGCTGGTACACCTTCATCGGGCTGCTCGGCGTGGTCGTCTGGAGCATCGTCACCGTGCTCCTGACCCTGCTGTTCAACCTGGTGAACGACGTGACCGGTGGGATCGAGGTCGTTCTGGCCGAGCGGGAGCAGCGCCCCGCCGGTTCCTGACCTCCCCACGGTCCCGGGCCCCGCGCGGCTGCCGCTGGTCGGCGGGCCGACCTTGGCGCTGGCGCGGCTGGCGGCGGTCGAGCTCGGCGCTCAGCTGGTCACGGCGGCCCTCCCAGCGTTCGGCGACCTCCTCGACGGTGCCGCGCAGCGCCTCGAGCCGGTCCAGCTCCCCCGGTCCCGAGCCCTGGGCGGCCCGGGCGGCGCGGGGGCCCTTGGCCCGGAGGCCCTCGATCTCCTGGTCGAGGTCGCGGGCCAGCCGCCGTAGGTCGAACAGGGCCTGGGTGAGCACCCGCCTGGCCGCGGCCAGCTCGCGCGCCCCCGGCGAGGCCTGGTCGCCGACGGCCTGGACCAGCGCCCGCCCGGCCGCCAGCTCCTGGCGCCGCAGCGCCTGCTCGTAGTCCCGCGCACTCCGCTTGCGCTCCGGCGCCACCGCTCCACTCCTCGCTTCCTCCGACCGGCTCTCGCCAGCGACAGCGTAGCCAGCCGGGGACCGTTCGAGTACCCGAATTCCTGACGATCACGCCGCTCGCTGGAACTGTCAGCAACAGGACGGTTGCCGTGCCCGATCGTCCATATACTCCTGCCATGGCGACATGTCCCAACTGCGAGACCGACCTGGTCGAGGGGGCCAGGTTCTGTCCCGGGTGCGGCCGGCCGGTCGGCCGGCTCTCCGGCCAGGAGTTCCGGATCGTCACGGTCGTCTTCTGCGACGTGGTCAAGTCGACCGAGCTGGAGCGTGAGCTCGACCCGCAGCCCATGCAGCGGCTCCTGGCCCGCTACGGCGAGGCTGTCCGCCGGGCCCTCGGCGGCCGGGGGGCCAGCGTCGGCAAGCGCCACGGCGACGGCTTCATGGCCGCCTTCGGCGTCCCCGAGCTGCACGAGGACGACGCCCTGCGGGCCGTGCGGGCGGCCGCCGAGCTCCGCGCCGTCCTCGACGAGCTGGCCAAGGAGGTGCGCCAGCAGCGCGGCCTGGAGTTCCACGTCCGGCTGGGCATCAACACCGGCAACGTGCTCGTCGTCCGCGATGCCGACACCCTGGAGGAGGAGCTCACCGGCACCGCCGTGAACCTGGCCAAGCGGTTCGAGGAGGCGGCCGCGGCCGGGGAGATCCTGCTCGGCGAGGAGACCTACCGGCTGGTCGCCGACGCGGTCAAGGCCGAGCCGGCCGGGCCCCTGACGGTCAAGGGCGCCGACGAGCCGCAGGAGGTCTGGCGGCTGCTGGAGGTCCTGCCCGACCGCCTCGGCCGGGCCCGCCGGGCGATGGCACCCATGGTCGGCCGCGGTCGCGAGCAGGAGCTGCTGCTGCGGCTGTTCCAGCGGGCGGCCGCCGAGGGCACCTGCCACCTGGTCACCGTCCTCGGCTCGGCCGGGGTCGGGAAGTCGCGGCTGGTCGACGAGTTCGTTGGCGGCCTCGGCAACCAGGCGGCCGTCCTGCGCGGTCACTGTCCCGCCTTCGGGGACAGCGTGACCATGTGGCCGATGGTCGAGGTGGTCCGCCAGGCGGCCGGGATCGCCTCCGACGAGTCGCCCGAGGACGCCCGGGCCAAGCTGGCCGAGCTGGTCGGCGCCGAGGAGCGGGCCACGCTCGTCACCGAGCGGATCGCCCAGCTGCTCGGCTTCGGCCGCCAGGACGCCGGGCTGCCCGAGGGCACCTTCTGGGCGCTGCAGCGGCTGCTGGAGACCCTGGCCCGCCGCCGGCCGCTGGTGCTGGTCGTCGACGACCTCCAGTGGGCCGACCCGATCCTGCTCGACGCCGTCGAGCACATCGCCGAGCACGCCGACGCGCCGCTGGTGCTGCTCTGCATGGCCCGGCCGGACGAGCTGTTCGCCCACCGCCAGCACTGGCCGGGGGGCAAGGCGAACGCGCTGTCGTTCCTGCTCTCCCCCCTGCCCGAGCGGGAGGGCGAGCAGCTGGTCGTGCACCTGCTCGGCGGCCGGGTCGACCAGGCCGTCCAGGCCCACATCAACGAATGGGCCCAGGGCTTCCCGCTGCTGGTCGAGGAGCTGGTCAGCAACCTCCGGGACGAAGGCTGGCTGCGGACGGCCGACGGCCGCTGGACCCTCCAGGTGGAGTCCGAGGAGGCGGCCGACCGGCGGGCCAGGTCGGTGCCGACCTCCATCCACACCCTGCTGCTGGCCCGGCTCGACCGGCTCGGCCCCCGCGGCCGGATGGTGATCGAGCCGGCGGCCGTGGTCGGCCAGCAGTTCCACCTCGGCGACGTCGAGGCGCTCCATCCCGACGTGGCCCCGGCCGAGCTCGACGCCGGCCTGCGGGAGCTGGTCCGCCTCGACCTGATCCGGGCCGACCACGGCCCGACCGCGGCCCCGCTGCCGCCCAACAGCGGGCCCGGCTACCGGTTCCGGCACGCCACCATCAAGACGGTCGCCTACGAGCGGCTGCCCGACGACCGCCGGGCCGAGCTGCACGAGCGCTACGCCGACTGGCTGGAGCGCGAGACCGAGAACCGGCGCAGCCAGTTCGACGAGATCGTCGGCCACCACTTCTGGGAGGCCTACCGGTACACGAACCGGTTGGAGCCGGGCGGCGAACGGGCCGCCGAGCTGGCCAGGCGGGCCGGCGAGCGCTACGCCGCCGCCGGGCAGCGGGCCGCCGTCCGCGGCGACACGCGGCTGGTCCAGGCCTGGCTGGGCCGGGCGTCCCGGCTGCTGCCAGCCGACCACCCGCTCCGGCTGGCCGCCCTGCCCCCGCTGGCCGAGGCCCTGCAGAGCAACGGCCGGCTCACGGAGGCGACCAGGGCGTACCAGGAGCTGACCCGGTCGGCGACGGCGGTCGGCAACGAGGGCCTGGCCCTGCACGCCACCATCGGCCGGCTCGGCATCACCGCCGTCCACGACCCGCGGCAGTTCCTCCGGGAGGGCCGCGACGAGGTCGAGCTGGCCATCGCCGCCTTCGAGCGCCTCGGCGACCGCCTCGGCCTGGCCAAGGCCTGGCATCTGCTCGCCTACCTGGACTGGACCCGGGGGCGCCTCACCCAGGCCGAGGCCGCGGCCGAGCGGGCCCGGACCCTGGCCCGGGAGGCGAAGGACCCGGGCTGGGAGGCCAACGCCATCGGCATGCACTGCCTGACCCTCTACTGGGGGCCGCTGCCGCTCGACGTCGTGGAGCGGCGCGGCCGCGAGGCGCTGGCCGAGGCCGAGCGCAGCGGCGTCGCCAGCCTGGCCGCGACCGCCTACCGGGTGCTGGCCCGGGTGGCGGTCCACCGGGGCGACCTGGACGAGGCCAGGCGGTTCGTGGAGGCGGCCACGGCCATCACCAAGGAGGAGGGCTCGCTGCTGCCCCGGGCGGTGGACTGCATCTCGCGGGCCATGGTGGAGCTGCTGGCCGGCGACCTGGCCGCGGCCGAGGAGGTGCTGCGCGGCGGCTACCGGCAGCTCGAGGAGATGGGCGGCACCGGGCCGCGGGTCAATGTGGCCACGCTGCTGGCCAGGGTGCGGCTGCTGCGGGGTCGCAACGACGACGCCGAGGAGCTCACCCGCATCTGCGAGCGCCTGGCCGCCCCCGACCAGGCCGACGCCCAGGTCAAGTGGCGGTCGATCCGGGCCATCGCCATCGCCCGCCGGGGCGAGCCGGGGGAGGCCGAGCGCCTGGCCAGGGAGGCCGTCTACCTGGCCGGCAAGACCGACCAGCTCGACTCCCGGGCCGAGGCCCACGTCGACCTGGCCGAGGTGCTGCTGCTCGGCGGCCGCGGCCGCGAGGCCGAGCACGAGATCGAGCGGGCCATCGCCCTGTTCCAGGAGAAGGGCAACGAGGTCGGGGAACGCACCGCCCGCCGCCTCCGGTCCAGGACTCGCAGCTGACGGCGTCGACGGCTTGGAGCCGGCCTTCGGCCGACGGCCATCAGACTCCGACCGGCGGAGCCGCCGGTCGGGCTAGCGCGTCTCCCACCTGGAGCTGGCCAGGGTGGCCAGGGCGTAGATCCGCACGGGCACCAGCAGGACCACGTGGAGCGGCCCGTACAGCAGCAGGAACGCCGTGCTGGCCCCATGGGCGAGCAGGAACGCGGCCGTCAGCGTCACCATGGCCAGGGCCAGGGTGAGGTCGGTGGCCAGCAGCTCCCAGCCGACGAGCAGCCCCTCCCCCGCCAGCAGCACCAGGGCGGCGGCCAGGAGCAGCGGCAGCAGCGCCCGGGCGAGCACGTCGAGGGCCAGATAAGGGTGGCGGGAGCGGATGCCGGCGACCGTCCAGCGCAGCTCCCGGTAGAAGCTGCGGTTCCAGCGCAGCTGCTGGCGCAGGTACTGCCGCAGCGACCGGGGCACCCAGGTGCTGGCGATGGCCCGCGGCTCGAACACCACCTGGCGGCCGGTGGCCAGGACCAGGTTGGTCAGGTGCAGGTCGTCGCCGTTGGTACAGCGGACGCCGGCGAAGGTCTGGGTCAGGTACCGGGGCCACAGCTCGGCCAGCAGGCTGCGGCGGTAGACGGCGAACGGCCCCGAGCAGCACAGCAGCGAGGTGAAGAACCCCTGGGCGGGCCGCTCCACCTGGAAGCGGAGCCGGTAGCGGTGGTGGATCAGCCGGGTGAGGAGGTTGGTGGGGGCGTTCAGCACCCCGACGCTGCCCGACACGGCCCCCACCTGGGGGTCCTGGAAGCGGGCGGCGGCCTGCCGGACGGCGTCGGGGGCAAGGACGGTGTCGGAGTCCATCAGCACGACCAGGGCACCGCCCCCCCGCCGGACCCCCTCGTCCTGGGCGGCCCGCTTGCCGGTGTTGCGGTCCAGTAGCCGGACCGTCCAGCCCTGGTCGGCCCAGCGCTCGTAGACGCCCGCGAGCAGGTCCCGGTTGCGGGACCCGTCGTCGACCAGCCAGACGCGCAGCGGGCCCGGGTAGTCCTGGGCGGCCACCGAGCGGCAGCACGCCTCCAGAAGCCCCGGGTCCTCGTTGAAGCAGGGGATGACCACGTCGACCGCCGGCCACCCGGCCGGGTCCTGGGCCTGTGCCGGCCCGGCCCGGCGCTGGCGGCTGCGCCGCGCGTACAGGCGCTCGAGGCTGGAATGCAGCAGGACGAGCGTGATGTAGGCGACGAAGACGGCCCGTAGGGTGCCCACGACCAGCTGGTCCACCATCACCGGCCTGGTTGGATCCGGGGTGAATGTCTTGCTCTACCGCGATGCCCCACTCAAGAAACGATAGCTGCCGGCCGCGTGGGTGTCAGGAAGCTGACACCCGGCCCGTCGTGTGGGCGACAGTGCCGCCGGGTCGCGGGTGGGCATCCTTGCCAGACGGGAGGCCGCGGGCCACCGCCCGGCGGGCCGTTCCGACGGAGGTGTCGATGCGTCTGCGCCACCGCCTGCTGCTCGGGCTGCTGATGGCGGCCCTGGCCGCCGCCGTGCCCGCCAACCGCTGGCTGCTGGTCTATGCCGCCGTGGCGCTGGTGGCGCTGGTGCCCAGGGGCCCGCTACTCGTCCAGCCAGTTGTGGAGGGACAGGCCGCCGTCCACGGGCAGGTTCTGGCCGGTGATGTAGCCCGACCAGGCGTCGCTGAGCAGGAACAGGGCGACCCGGGCGACGTCGGCCGGGACGCCAGCCTGGCCGAGGGGGATCCGCGGGCGCAGGCGCTCGTACTTCGCCACCTGCTCCGGGGTGGTGGTGTCCTCCGCCGTTCGGATCCAGCCAGGTGAGATCGCGTTCACCCGGATCCGGTGCTTGCCGAGCTGCTTGGCCATCGCCTTCATCAGCATCGACACGCCGGCCTTGCTGACGCTGTAGTGCGCTTCGCGGGCGACGAACCGGTCGTGCCGCGAGGAGATGAACAGGATCGACCCGCGCGGCCCCGGCACCCGGTCGGGCGTGCGTGCCTGGGCCTCGATCAGCCCCTCCACCAGCCGCCTGGTGAACAGCCACGGGCCCTTCAGGTTGGTCCCGAACACCAGGTCGAGCTCTTCGGACCCGACCTCCATGACCCCGTGGGGGGTGGTGATGCCGACGTTGTTGACCAGCAGCTCCACCGGCCCGCCGGCGAGGATCTCGTCGGCCAGGGCGACCACGTCCTCGCCGTACAGGTCGGCCTCCATGACCTGGCACGACTCGGTCCGGAACACGCTCTTGACCAGGCTGTCCTTGTCGATCACGGTGACGTCGGCCCCGGCCATGATCAGCCACTTGGCGATCGCCTCGCCGATGCCACGGGCCGCCCCCGTGACCACGGCGCGCCGTTCACGCAGGTCCGGAAGGAGCTCCACCACCGGCAGCCCGGCCATCGCCTGAGCCGGATCGTCGTGACCGTTCGCCTGCACGCGCGGCTGACCTCCCCACCTTGACGGGTGCGTGCCGCCCATCCAAGAGCCTTCGCGGCGGCCGCGCTGTCACCTGGCTGACACAACAGAGAAGTTCTACCGCTCGGCGAGGCGTTCCAACCGTCTCCGGTCGAGGATCTCGATCCGGCGCCCGTCGGCCCGGATGTAGCCGTGGGACTCGAGCGACCGCAGCGCCTGGTTCACCGTCTGCCGGGCCCCGTTGACCATGCTGGCCAGCTCCGCCTGGGTCACCTGCCGGGTCTGGGCGGGGGCCCCGTTGCCGTCGCCGGCCAGCACCAGCAGCTGCCGCGCCACCCGTCCCTGCAGGTCAAGGAAGGCCAGGTCGCTGATCTGGCGGGTGGTGCGGCGGACGATCGTGCCCAGGGTCCGCAGCAGCGCCTCGGCCACCTGGTCCTCGGCCCGCAGCAGGGCCACCAGCTCGGCCCGGGTCACGACCAGCAGGGTGGAGCGCTCGACGGCCTCGGCCGAGGCCGAGCGGGGCCCGCCGTCCAGCAGGGCGACCTCGCCGAAGGTGGCCGGCGGCCGGTGCCGGACCAGCTCCACCATGCCGCCGTCGCGGGAGGAGACGAACAGCTTCACCACGCCCTCGGCGAGGACGTACATGCGGTCGCCCGGCTCGTCCTGCACGAACACGCACTGGCCCCGGTCGACGACCCGCTCGGCGACGTGCCCGGCGATGCGCCGCTGCGTCACCTCGTCGATCCCACCGAACAGCTCGGTCCGCGCCAGGACGGCGGCCCGGTCCTGGAGGTTCACGTCGGCCGGAGATCTTACGACGCGCCGGGCCGCCAGCGTCAGCAAGCTGACACTCCGGCTGTCCGCGGATGGACTGCCGGCCAGCCCGCCGCGCCGGAGACTGCTCGCAGACGAACGCAGGCCGTGACCGGAGGAAGGGAGGGAGCGCCATGCTCCGCATCGTCACCAGATTGACCCTGCTGCTGGTCGCCCTGGCCGCGGCCACCGCCCTGCTGGTCGGCGGGCTGGCGGTGCTGGCCTCGACCGCTCCGGTCGACGCGACCTCGCTCCTCGAGCAGGACCAGGTCGCCACCGTGGAGCGGGCCATCGAGACCCCGGCCCAGGAGTCCTCCGGCCCCGCGGCGCCGCCGGCCGTCGTCCTGATCTTCGCCGCCATCGTGCTGATGGCCGCCCTTCCGCCGATCCACCGGGTCCACGTCTACCACCGGTCCTACCACCGGTCCGACTGGCTCTGAGGACGGGGGAGACGTCCGTCGGGGGAGTCATCCCGCCCCCGGCGGACGTTCGCGTGCGCCGCCCCGGCTACCCGCCGGCCAGGCGGCGCAGCTGCTCGCGGTCGAGGATCTCGAAGGACCGCCCGGCCGAGCGGATGTAGCCGCGCGACTCCAGCGAGCGCAGCGCCTGGTTCACCGTCTGCCGGGCTCCGCCGACCATGGTGGCCAGCTCGACCTGGGTGACCCGCCGGGTCCGGGCCCCGTCCGGCCCGGTCAGGTCGAGCAGCTTGGCCGCCACCCGCCCCTGGAGGCTCAGGAAGGCCAGGTCGCTGATCTGGCGGGTGGTGCGGCGGACCATCGCCCCCAGGGTGCGGAGCAGCGCCTCGGCCACCTGCTCGTCGATGCGCAGCAGCCGCAGCAGCTCCGGGCGGGTCACGACCAGCAGGGTGGAGCGCTCGACGGCCTCGGCCGAGGCCGAGCGGGGCCCGCCGTCCAGCAGCGCCAGCTCGCCGAAGGTGGCCGGGGCGTCGTGGCGGTGCAGCTCCATCAGCTCCCCGTCGCGGGAGCAGACGACCAGCTTCACCGAGCCCTCCAGGAGCACGAACATGGCCTCGCCGGGGTCGTCCTGCCAGAAGACCATCTGGCCCTTGTCGACCACCCGGCGCCCGGCGTGCTCGACCACGGTCAGGCGGGCACGTTGATCGAGTCCCTGGAAGGGCTCGACCCGGCCCAGCAGCATGGCGGCCGTGTTCGCGTCCAACTCCTCACCACCTGACCGGAACGAGCGCGCTCGTCCCAATCCTGGGGGAAAGGCGTGCCGAATGCCAGACTCGGGCGCGTTGACACCGGGGAGGCGCTGCGCTGAACTTTCCCCGCCTTGCATCCGCTCCGGGCAAAGGATCAGCGATGACCACCGAGTCGAACGTTCGGTCCGACCCTCCAGGCACCCCGCCCCGGTCCGGGCTGGACGCCTACTTCAAGATCTCCGAGCGCGGCTCCACGGTCGAACGGGAGATCCGCGGCGGGTTCGCCACCTTCTTCACCATGGCCTACATCGTCGTGCTCAACCCGCTGATCATCGGCGGCGCCGCCGACGTCACCGGCCAGCGCCTCGACCTGGGCCAGCTCACCACCGCGACCGCCCTGGTGGCGGCGGCCATGACGCTGTTCATGGGCGTCTACGGCCGCTACCCGTTCGCGATCGCGGCCGGCCTCGGCCTCAACGCCGTGGTCGCCTTCCAGCTGGCCGCGGAGATGACCTGGCCGGCGGCCATGGGCATCGTCGTGCTCGAGGGCATCATCATCACCCTGCTGGTCGTGACCGGCCTGCGCGAGTGGGTGATGAACGTCATCCCGCTCGCCCTCAAGCAGTCCATCAGCGTGGGCATCGGCCTGTTCATCGCCTTCATCGGCTTCGTCGACGCCGGGTTCGTGCGCCGCATCCCCGACGCCGCCAACACCACCGTCCCGGTGCAGCTGGGCGTCGGCAACCGCCTGATCGGCTGGCCGACGGTGGTGTTCTGCTTCGGCCTGCTGCTGACCATCGCCCTGGTCGTCCGCCGGACGCGGGGGGCGATCCTGCTCGGCATCGTGATCACCGCCGCCTTCGCGATCGTCCTCAACGAGTTCCTCGAGGTGGGGCCGCGGGTCGACGCCGCCGGCAACGTCAACCCGAGCGGCTGGGCGCTGACCGTGCCGGAGGTGCCCGAGCAGATTGTCGGCAGGCCCGACTTCGGGCTGCTGGGCGCCTTCAGCCTCGGCGGCAGCTTCGCCCAGGTCGGGATCCTCGTGACCGTGCTCTTCATCTTCACCCTGATGCTCTCCGACTTCTTCGACACCATGGGCACGGTCATCGGGGTCGCCAACGAGGGCGGCCTGCTCGACCGCGAGGGCCGGCTGCCCGGGGTCAGCAGGGTGCTGTTCGTCGACAGCATCGCCGCGGCCGCCGGTGGGGTCGCCTCCACCTCGTCCAACACCACCTACGTCGAATCGGCCGCCGGGGTCGGCGAGGGCGCCCGCACCGGCCTGGCCAGCGTGGTCACCGCGCTGCTGTTCCTGGTCGCGGTGTTCCTGACGCCGTTGGTCGAGGTCATCCCCCAGGAGGCGGCCGCACCGGCCCTGGTCGTGGTCGGGTTCCTGCTCATGCGGCAGATCGGCGACATCGACTGGGCCGACCCCGACATCGCCATCCCGGCCTTCCTCACCATCGTGCTGATGCCGTTCTCCTTCTCCATCACCAACGGCATCGGGGCCGGGTTCATCGCCTATGTGGCCATCAAGGCGTTCCGGGGACGCTGGCGCGAGCCGGGCCTGCTGCTCTGGATCATCGCCTTCCTGTTCGTGATCTACTTCGCCATCGAGCCGGTGGAGCGTCTCCTGGGCGTGTAGCCGCCACGACGCGGGAGCGAGCAATGGAGTTCCTGCAACCGCGAAGCCTGCCCGAGGCCCTGGCCGCCAAGGCCGAGCGGCCCGAGGCGGTCCCGATCGCCGGCGGGACCGACGTGATGGTGGAGCTGAACTTTGACCGCGCCCGGCCGCCGGCCCTGCTCGACCTCACCCGGGTCGGGGAGCTGGCTGCCTGGGACCGCCAGGACGGCCGGCTGCGGGTCGGGGCCGGCGTCACCTACACGCGCCTCATCGCCGAGCTCGCCGGGCCGCTGCCCGGGCTGGCGCTGGCCTCGCGGACGGTCGGGTCCCCGCAGATCCGCAACCGGGGCACCATCGGCGGCAACCTCGGCTCGGCCTCGCCGGCCGGCGACTGCCACCCGGTCCTGCTGGCCGCCGGGGCCGAGGTCGAGGCCGCCTCGGCCGGCGGCACCCGGCGCATCCCGGCCGGCGAGTTCTTCACCGGCCCCAAGAAGACCGCCCTCGAACCCGGCGAGCTGATCGTGGCCGTCCACCTCCCGGCGGCCACCGGGCCGCAGCAGTTCGCCAAGATCGGCACCCGCAACGCCATGGTGATCGCCGTCTGCTCGTTCGCCCTGGTCCTCGACCCC
>DASUPQ010000915.1 GCA_036280995.1 Actinomycetota bacterium
TGGCCGGTGGTTGCTTGGCCTGCCGGGCGTTTGGCCGTGGCTGGGGTGTCGGGTGAGCAAGGTGGCAAGGAGGAGCGCCATGCCGGCCCGGGTCCAGGATGTCATGACGATCGAAGTGTTGGTCGCCCAGCCGACCACGCCCGTCAAGCAGGTAGCCAGGTTGCTGGCCGACCATCGCCTGAGCGCCCTACCGGTTGTCGACGGGCGTGGCCGGATGCTGGGCGTCGTCTCCGAAGCCGATCTGCTCGGCGACGGCCGGCCCCTCGCGGACGGGCAGCCACCGGCCACGGCTGGTGCGGTGATGACCAGCCCAGCCGTCACGGTGGACCCGCAGGCGACCGTGACCGAGGCGGCGAGGCGGACGCAGGCCGCGGGGATGAAGCGCCTGCCCGTGGTCGCCGGCTCGGGCCGGCTGGTCGGCATCGTCAGCCGCGCGGACCTGCTCCGGCCGCTGACGCGCCCGGATCCCGGATGAGGAGATCCGCTGGGCGATCGAGGAGCTGCTCGGGCACGAGCTGCTGATCGACCCAGCTCGGATGAAGGTCGAGGTGCGCGACGGCGTGGTCAGCCTCACCGGGCGGGTCGAGCGGCGCAGCCTGATCCCCATCGTGGTCCGCCTGGCCGGCGCGACCGAGGGGGTGGTGCAGGTCCAGGACTGGCTGACCTTCGACCTGGACGACACTAGGCTGCAACCCTCGGCCAGCAACCGGCAGCGCATCTGAGGTCTGGCACGAGCGAGGCGGCAGCAGACTCCGGTCAGCTCCACACGCAGCCCTGTCGCGTGGCCAGGGTGGCAGGCTCAGCGATCGCCGACCTGCCCGGCGTACCGCAGCAGCGCCCCGATCCCCCCTGTGGGCCCGCACCCGTCGGGGAGCTGGTTGGCCAGCAGGCGCGCGCTCGCGCCGCTGGCGGCGGCGGCCCGGAGGGCGACGTCGACCAGGGGCGCTCGGGCTGGGGCGCCGACACCCATCGCATGCAATTCCTGGGGGTCCAGCGCGATCTGTGCTGGGGACGGGCCGAACCAGGCGTCGCCGGTGACCGCTCCAGGTTGTAGCAGCAGCGTGCTGACCTGGGAGCTGGCCAGGGCCTGGAGCGTCGCGGCGGGTCCGTTGGCTGCCCGGTCGGCTTGGCCCAGCTCGCGGCCGAAGGCGGCCAGCGCCGCGGTCGTGTCTCGTGCTTCGAGCAGGTCCAGCAGTGGCGCGGCCTTGGCCAGCGCCGCGTCCAGCGAGCCGTACTCCCCGTCGACAACCTGGAGCAGCTCGCCCACGCGGCCCGGGACCTGGTCGCGCAGGAGCTGCGTCGCGCGGACGTCGCCGGTCACGACCACCAGCCGGGGTCGCACGTCGTCGACCAGCTTGGTCAGGGCCTCGGCGACCGCGCCGGCGTTCTGCTGCCAGCGGTTCTCGGCGCGTTGCTGGAAGCGGCGTTGCGACCAGCCACCGGGGGCGGACCGGGTGACGTGTAGCTCCTCGCCCTGGACTCGGATCGCCTGGTCGGGGCCGGCGGGCACGACGGCGAGCAGTTCGGCGCCCAGCCGGTCGATGGCCACCACGACGTAGGGGAACTGGCGCTGCTTCCAGGCCAGCAGCGGCACGACGGCCGGCAGCATGCCACAGCGGCCGAGGTCCCGCATCGGGGCGTCGGGGAGGTGGGCGCCGAGCAGGACGCCGTCGCGGTTGGCGATGACGGCGAGGGTATCGCCGGTCGGATCGGCCTCGTCGACCAGCGGGTCGATCGCGGCCAGGGCCGCCTCGGGCGCCCCGGTGGCGGTGAGCTCGCGGCGGAGGCTCTTCCAGCGCAGCCGGACCGGTGGCGGGGCGTCGGCTACGGTGCCGGTGGTGTCGAGGTAGACCGTGACGAACGGGGTCGCTGCCCGGTACAGGAACACGAGGTCGGTGAGCATCATTGGCTGCGCTCACCACCGTGGTCGGGAGGGATCCGGGGTCCGGGTCCGGGGGAGCCAGCCGGATACTCCTGCAAGGGCACGGCGCCCTCGGCCCAGGCAGCTAGGATCGGCTCGGTGATCCGCCAGCACTCCTCGGCCTCGTCGCCACGGATCGCCAGGGTCAGGTCGCCGTCCATGACCGCCAGCAGGAGCCGGCCGTAGGCGGGTACGTCGTGTGGCGCCAGGATGTGTTCCAGGGTGGCGTGCTCCAAGCGGAACCGGTCCCCGGCGCCGTTCAGGTTGATGCGCAAGGTCAGGCGATCGGGGTCGAGGCCGAACCGGAGCAGGTTGGCGGGGACGTCGGCCGCCTCCGCGAAGGTTGGCTGGCCGGCGGGCCAGAAGTGGATGAGGATCTCGGCGCGCCGACGCACGAGGGCCTTGCCGGTTCGCAGCCGGAACGGCACTCCACGCCAGCGCGGGTTGTCGACCTCGAGGGTGACCTCGGCGAAAGTCTCGGTGCCGCGGGCCGGGTCCACTCCTGGCTCTTCGGCGTAGGCGGGTACGTCAACGCCGTCGATCCGCCCGGCGGTGTAGCGGGCCCGGACGGTGCGGGCGGCCAGCTGCCCGGGCGGTGGTGGCTGGACCGCGCGCAGCAGCTCGACCTTGCGGTCATGCAGCCGATCCGGGTCGAGCCGGGCCGGCGGCTCCATCGCCACCAGGCAGGCCAGCTGGAGCAGGTGGTTCTGGACCACGTCGCGTAGGGCGCCGGCGTGGTCGTAGTAGCCGGCGCGGCCCTCCAGCGCGACCGTCTCGTCCCAGACGATATCCACCCGCTGGATGTGCTCGGCACGCCAGACGGGCTCGAAGACCCGGTTGGCGAAGCGCAGCCCGAGCAGGTTCTGGACAGTCTGCAGGCCCAGAAAATGGTCGGCGCGGAAGGTTGCCTCCTCCCCGAAGCAGCGGCCCAGGAGCTGGTTAAGGGCGCGCGCCTCGGCCAGGCTGCGCCCGAACGGCTTCTCCACCACCACCCGGCTGCGGTCCGGGAGCCCGACTGTGGCCAGCACCCCGATCGCGGGGGCGAAGGCCGCCGGGGGCAGCGCCAGGTAAGCGACGATGGGGCCCTTGGCCTGGTCGAGCGCGCCGGCCAGGGCGGCCGCGTCGCCGGCGTCGGCCCGCTGGTAGCTGGCCTTGGCGACCAGGGCCTCCCG
>DASUPQ010000916.1 GCA_036280995.1 Actinomycetota bacterium
TTCCTGCAAGTAACGACACATCCGTCCCCGCGCCACGTCTGCCAACCCAACCGGCAGGACGACTCACGACTCTCGCCGGCGCGCTTGCAACACGCCGAAGAGGCTTCGCTCCGAGCGCTGGCGTTGTCGGCAACCCATGCTAAAATCGTATACATGTTCGACGAAGAGGTGGAGGCGGCGCGCGGATCCGCCGCGCTGCTGGTCGACCTCGTCGCCGCCAACCATGCCGCGGAGAAGCGGCACGGCTGCCGCAGGCTGGTGCTGGCCGCGGTCTGGGCCGACGCGCACGGCGACCCGACGGCCCACCCGGTCGACGAGAGCGAGGCCCGCCCGGTCCGCCGGTCTCGGCCCGATCTGGAGGGCTTGGTCCGGTTGGGTGGGTTGGGCACGCCGCTGGTCGCCGAGACCTGCCCGGCCGAGCTGGGCCTGGCGCAGCAGCTGTCGCCCGGTTCGGCCCGGGTGCTGATCGCCGACGCGCTGGATCTGCGGCACCGGCTGCCCCGGTTGTGGGAGCGGGTCGTGGCGGGTGAGGTGCATGCCTGGAAGGCGCGGACGGTGGCGGTCCGGTCCCGCTATCTGGGCCTGGTCGCGGTCGCCGAGCTGGACCGGTTGATCACCCCCCGGCTGGAGCTGGTGTCCTGGGCCCGGTTCGAGAAGATCCTGGACGCCATGCTGCTGCAGGTCGACCCGGCCGCCTACTCCGCCCGGGTGGCGGAGTCGAAGGCGCGGCGCGGGGTGTGGGCCGGTGAGGCGGCCGCCGGGCTCCGCACGTTGATCATCCGCGCCACCCAGGGCGACGGCTCGGTGTTCCTGGCCGCGGTGAACCGGGTCGCGGACCTGCTGGCCGACGAGGGCGACGAGGACGGCGTCGACGTGCGCCGGTCCAAGGCGGTCGGGATCCTGGGCAATCCGGCCGCCGCGCTGGATCTGCTGCACCGCCACGCCGGGCAGTCCGACGTCTATGACGATCCGTGGGGCTACGGCCCGGACCCGTCCGAGACCGGCCCGTGGCAGCAGGCCTCCGCCGCCGGCTGGGCCGACCCGCACGCCAGGCGCTACCACCGGCCCGACCCGGCCGACCCCGGCTACCAGGCCGGCCAGCAACCACCACCGGACGAGGACGACCCGCCCGAGCCGGCCGGCCCGCGGCCCGACCCCGCCGAGACCGAAGGGTCGAAGGGCGCATCGGCTGACATCGATCCAGCCGCCGACGACGCGGCCGGGCCGGCCGGGCCGGCGGGCACCAGGCTGCTGCCAAACGGTGGTCTGCCGCTGCGGCCGGTCACCCGGGCCGACCGGAACGCGTCCCGGCCCCGGGTGCAGATCGTCTTCCACCTCACCGACGAAGCGGTCCGCGCCAGGCAAGGAGTGGTGCGCACCGACGCCGGCCCGATCACCCTCGACGAACTGCGCCAGTTCCTCACCGACACCGACGCCAACATCACCATCCGACCGGTGTTCGACCCGGCGGCCGTGGCCGCGGTCGACTCCTACGAGATCCCCCTCGAACTGCGGCGGGCGATGGATGTCCGGAACCCGGCGAGCGTGTTCCCGTACAGCAGCAGCAGCGGCCGCACCGACTTCGACCACACAAGACCCTGGCGCCGCGGCGGACCACCCGGTCAGACCAGCCTCGGCAACCTGGGCCCGCTGACCCGGCCCGAACACCGGGCCAAGACCGTCGGCGGCTGGCAGGCCCGACAACCCGAACCCGGCATCTACCTGTGGCGATCACCCCACGGCTGGATCGCTTTGACCACCAACCAAGGCACCCTCATGCTCGGCACCAGCCCCTACGCCCAAAAGCTGTGGCACGACGCCGCACCGATCGAGGCGGCCGCCTGAGCCGACCAGGGTCCCTGATCGAGCGAAACGGCCGATGGACCACACCGAACTCGCGCGCCGATTCCGCCGACCGAGTCACCAGGTCGCCAGGATCTCCTGCAGTTCCCGCCGACGACCCGTGTAGAACGGCACCTCCTCGCGGGTGTGGCGACGGGCAGCCGCGGCCCG
>DASUPQ010000917.1 GCA_036280995.1 Actinomycetota bacterium
AGCCGCCGGCGGCGCACAACCGGCCCTGGGTGTCGGCCAGCATCAGCCCGATCCCGTCGACGCCGAGCAGCCGCACGCCCGCGTCCACCAGCACCTGCACCGTCCCGCCGAGGTCGGCGGCCACGTCCAGGTCCTCGAGGGCCGGCTCCGGCCGGCGCAGCAGCCAGCGCAGGGTCGCCAGCCCGCCGTCGTGATCGAGGACCGGCTCCACGGTGGCGGCGACCGTGAGCACCTCGCCGCCGCGCCGCCGGAGCCGCAGCGGCCAGTCGGCCACCCGGCCCTGGTCCCCCTGGCCCAGCCGGTTGACCATCGACCGGAACCCGCAGCGGTCGCCGCCGTCGACGTAGGCGGCCAGCGGCTTGCCGGCCAGGAACCCCTTGCCGACCCCGAGCAGCGCCGCCGCCGTCCGGTTGGCCTCGCGGATCCTGCCCATCGGGTCGGTGACCAGGTAGGCCACGGGCGCCGACTCGAACAGCTCCTGGTAGCGCTGGCGCTCGGCCTCCAGCGCCTGGCGGGTGCTGGCCAGCTCGTCGTGCCGGGAGCGGAGCTCCTCGCCGGCGACCGACAGCTCCTCCAGGGCCAGGTCCAGCTCGGCCAGGGCCTCGGGCAGCAGCCCATGGCCCGGCCGTGGGTTGGCAACCGATCGCCGCCGCAGCTCGGCGATCCGGTCACGGAGGCTGCGCAGCTCTCGGGAGAACGGGTCGTCCAGGTCCATCCGGCCCTCCGTTCCCGGTCAGTGTGTACCCTGCGAGGGCCCGCGTCACGACCTGTCCTGGCGATCGGCTAGGGTTTCTGGCCATGCCCGACGCCCTCTCCCTCGACCAGGCCCGGCGGGTCGCCCTCGCCGCCCAGGGGCTGGCCGCCCCGGCCCGGGCCCGCCCGGCCGGACCGGCCACCCTGCGCGCCATCCTGGAACGGCTCGGCGCCATCCAGATCGACTCCATCAACGTGGTCGCCCGCAGCCACGAGCTGGTCCTGGCCGCCCGGGCCGGCGCCCACGACCGGGCCGCCTTCGACCGGGTCGTCTACCGGCGCCGGGCCGGCTTCGAGTACTGGGGCCACGCGGCCTCGTTCCTGCCCATGGCCAGCTTCCGGCTGTGCCTGCCCCGGATGCGCCGGTTGGCCGCCTCCACCCGGGGGTGGTGGGCCGACATCCGCCGGCGCCACCAGCATCTCTACGGCCCGGTGCTGGACCGGATCCGGGACGAGGGGCCGCTGGCCGCCTCCGCCTTCCGCGACCCCGACGGGCCGACCCGGGGGAGCTGGTGGGACTGGGCGCCGGCCAAGCACGTGCTCGAGGACCTGTTCGACCAGGGGACGGTGCTGGTCCACGACCGGGTCAACTTCGAGCGCCGCTACGACCTGGCCGAGCGGGTCCTGCCGCCCGGGACCGACACCTCCGAGCCGACCGCGGCCGAGGCCGCCCGTGAGCTGACCCTGCTGGCCGCCCGCGCCCTCGGGGTCGGGACCGCCGCCGACCTGGCCGACTACTACCGCCTGCCGCCCGCCGAGGCCAGGGCCGCCCTGGCCGAGACGGTCGCCGCCGGGCTGCTCCAGGAGGTGGCCGTCGAGGGCTGGGCCAAGCCGGCCTACCTGCTCCCCGGGACGCCGGTGCCGCGCCGGGTGGCCCATCCGCCGGTGTTGCTCAGCCCGTTCGACTCGCTGATCTGGTCGCGGCAGCGCACCGAGCGGCTGTTCGGCTTCCGCTACAAGCTGGAGGTGTACGTGCCCGCGGGAAAGCGGGTCCACGGCTACTACACCATGCCGGTGCTGGCCGGGGGCCGGCTGGTCGCCCGGGTCGACCCCAAGCACGACCGCCAGGCCGGCGTCCTGCTGCTGCGCAACCTGCACCTGGAGCCGGGCCCCGACCCGGCCGAGGCCGTGGCCGCCACCGCGGCCGCCGCCTCCCGGCTGGCCGCCCACCTGGGCGCCGCCGGGGTGGTGGCCGGCGACGCCATGCCCGCCACCCTGGCCAGGCGGCTGCGCGCTACCCTTCCGGGGTGAGGCGTCGAACCGCCAAAGGGGGCGAGCGGATGATCCCGCAGCGCAAGGGCCTGGCCTCCCGGCAGGCCCACGTCGACCTGCCGGACGGCACCGTCGAGGAGGAGCACGGCCGCCAGGCGTTCACCGGACGGGCCTCGCACCTGTACCGGACCGCGCCGCCGACCGCCTGGGTGAAGGTCGAGGGGCCGCTGCGCCCGTGGGCGTTCGACTGGAACCGGCTCGCCCCGCCCGACCAGACCGACCCCGAGGGCGACCCGCTGGTGGTGCTGTCCAACCGCGACCTGACCGTGCTGGTGTCGCGCCGGTCGGCGCCGATGCCGTACTTCGTCCGCGACGCCGACGGCGACGTCGTCTACTTCGTCCACCGGGGCGAGGGGACGCTGGAGACCGACTACGGCCCGCTCCGCTTCCGGCCCGGCGACTACCTGGTCGTGCCCAAGGGCACCACCCACCGGGTCGTCCCGGCCACCACCGACAACTTCCTGCTGGTGATCGAAGGGGACGAGTTCGTCCTGCCCGACAAGGGGCTGCTCGGCCACCACGCCCTGTTCGACCCCGGGGTGCTGGAGACGCCCGAGCCCGAGCCCCACGACGAGAAGGGCAGCTTCCGGGTGCGGGTGCGGCGCCGGGGCGAGGTCACCACCTTCACCTTCCCGCACCATCCGCTGAACGTGGTCGGCTGGCAGGGCGACCTGGCCCCGTTCCGGCTCAACGTGGCCGACTTCCGGCCGGTGGTCAGCCCCCGCTACCACCTGCCGCCGAGCGTCCACACCACCTTCCGGTGCCGCGGCTTCGACATCGCCACCTTCGCCCCGCGGCCGTTCGAGACCGACCCGGGGGCGCTGCGGGTGCCCTTCTACCACTCCAACATCGACAACGACGAGCTGCTCTTCTACCACGACGGCGACTTCTTCAGCCGCAAGGGGATCGACCGGGGCATGGCCACCCTGCACCCGGCCGGCGTCCACCACGGCCCCCAGCCGGGGGCGGCCGAGGGCGCGGCCGCCAAGGAGATGACCGACGAGGTCGCGGTCATGATCGAGTGCCTGGAGCCGCTGGTGGTCAGCCCCGAGGCCGAGAAGGCCTCGATCGACGCCTACGCCACCTCCTGGGCCCGCGGGCTGGGGCTGCTGGAGGAGTGATCCAGGTCGGGCGGGGCATGGGGCTGGGCCGGGTGCTGGGGATCCCGCTGCGCCTGGACCTGTCGTGGTTCGCCGGGCTGGCCGTGGTCGTGCTCCTGAGCCGGGAGCTGTGGGGGCCGGAGCTGGCCGGGCCGGCCGCGGTGCTGTGGTCGGGCGGGTTCGCGGTCGCCTTCTTCGCCTGCGTGCTCGTCCACGAGCTGGCCCACGCCGTGGCCGCCAGGGTCATCGGGGTGCCGGTGGCCGAGATCCGGCTGTTCGCGTTCGGCGGGGTGGCCCGGATCACCGGGGAGCCGGCCGACGCCGCCGGCGAGGCCCTGGTGGCCATGGCCGGGCCGCTGGCCTCGGTGACCCTGGCCGGACTGTTCGCGCTGGCCGGCGGGAACGTCGCCGGGCCCGCGGGCGACCTGCTGGCCTGGCTGTTCGTGGGCAACCTGGTGGTGGCCGCCTTCAACCTCCTGCCCGGGTTCCCCCTCGACGGCGGGCGGGTGGCCAGGGCGCTGGTGTGGCGCGTCACCGGCCGCCGCCTGCTCGCGACCAGGGTGACCGCCGTGGGCGGCCGGGCCCTGGCCGCCGTCCTCGTCGGTGGCGGGGCGGTCGCCGCCCTGTGGCAGCGGACCCCCCGCTGGCTGCCCCAGGTCGTCCTCGGCCTGTTCCTGTGGCGGGCCGCCGCCGACGGCGAACGCTCGGCGGCTCGCTCGGAGCTGCTCGCCGGGCGGGCCGAGCGCGGGTAGCCTTCTGGCATGCTCGTCACCGCCCGCCTGCGGCCGCCCGACCGTCGCGTCGAGGTGGCCGACGTGCGCCGCGTCAGCGACCTGCTGGCCCGCCTGGAGGTGCTCCCCGGGGCGGTCCTGGTGATCCGCGACGGCGCCCTGCTGACCAGCCAGGACGAGCTCCACGACGGCGACCAGGTCGAGGTCCGGTTCGCCATCAGCGGAGGGGTCTAGCCATGGCCATGCGCTGCAAGCGCTGCCGCGGCGCCGCCGTGATGGAGGTGCGCCGCCACAACGCCGCCTTCTGCCGCGACTGCTTCCTCCACTACGTCGGCCAGCAGGTGACCAGGGCCATCGCCAAGTACCGGATGCTCGGCCACACCGACCGGGTGCTGGTCGCGGTCTCCGGCGGCAAGGACTCCCTGGCCCTCTGGGACCTGCTGCTGGAGCTCGGCTACCAGGTCGACGGCCTCTACCTCAGCCTCGGCATCGGCGCCTACTCCGAGCGCTCCAAGGACGTGTGCCAGGAGTTCGCGGCCGCCCGCGGGGCCCGGCTGCTGGTCCACGACCTGGCCGGCGAGCACGGCTACACGATCCCCGAGGCGGCCGGCAAGGGCGGCCGCTCCTCCTGCGGGGTGTGCGGGCTGTCCAAGCGGTATGTGTTCAACCGGGCCGCCCTCGACGGCGGCTACGACGTGGTCTGCACCGGCCACAACCTCGACGACGAGGCGGCGGTGCTGTTCGGCAACACCCTGCGCTGGGACGTGCCGGCGATGGCGCGCCAGTTCCCGGTCCTGGAGGCGACCCGGCCCGGCCTGGTCAAGAAGGTCAAGCCGCTGTACCGGGTGGCCGAGCGCGAGACGGCCGCCTACTGCGTGCTCAAGGGCATCGACTACGTGGTCGAGGAGTGCCCGCTGGTCGCCGGCAACACCCAGATGCGCCACAAGGAGACCCTCAACCAGATGGAGGAGGCGGCCCCCGGGACCAAGCACAGCTTCCTGTTCGGCTACCTGGACCGGGCCGCCGGTCTGCTCAAGGTGGCCGACGTGGCCGACCTCACCGAGTGCGCCCGCTGCGGCATGGTCACCCAGGCCCCCGACGACCCGGCCTCCGAGGCTGTCTGCGCCTTCTGCCGCTCCAAGTCCCGGCTGGTCACGTCCCTGCCGGTGGTGTCTGCTTGAGGCCGCTCGAGGCGGGGGAGCGGGTGCTGCTCCAGGACGTCAAGGGGCGCCGCTACCTGATCACCCTGGAGCAGGGGGCGACCTTCCACACCCACAAGGGCCGCCTGGCCCACGACGAGCTGATCGGGTCGGCCGAGGGCGCCGTGGCCCGCACCGACCTCGGCCAGAAGCTGCTGGTGCTGCGGCCCACCCTGGCCGACTGGGTGGTCAAGATGCCCCGCGGGGCCCAGGTCATCTACCCCAAGATGCTGGCCCTGATGGTGATGGCGGCCGACGTCCAGCCGGGCATGACCGTGGTCGAGGCCGGCACCGGCTCCGGGGCGCTGTCGATCGCCCTGCTCCAGGCGCTCGCCCCCGGCGGGCGGCTGCACTCCTTCGAGCGCCGCCCCGACTTCGCCGACCAGGCCCGGCGCAACCTCGAGCGCTGGTTCGGCAAGCCCCCCGACGGCTTCGAGCTGCACCAGGGCGACGTCGTCGAGGGCATCGCCGGGGTCGGCCCCGTCGACCGGGTCCTGCTCGACCTGCTGGAGCCGTGGCTGGTCGTGCCCGGCGCGGCCGGCGCCCTGCACCCGGGCGGGGTGCTGGTCTGCTTCGTGGCCACCGTGCCCCAGGTGATGCGCCTGACCGAGGCGTGCGAGTCCTCGGGCAGCTTCGGCCTGGTCGAGACCTCGGAGGCCATCTTCCGCCCCTGGCACGTCGACGGCCTGGCCGTCCGGCCCGAGCACCGCATGGTCGGCCACACCGGCTTCCTGGTCTCGGCCCGCCGGGTCGACGGCCCCTGGCCGTCCCCCGGCCGCCTCCCCTGACCGGTTTGCGCCCGGGCGTCAGGGGGCAGGCAGCGCCGCGGAGGTGATGCCCACGTGGCGACCGACGACAAGCTTCGCAACCAGGGCGAGGAGCTGAAGGGCAAGGCCAAGGAGTCCCTCGGCCGCGCCACCGACGACGAGGAGCTGGAGGCGGCCGGCCGGACCGACCAGGCCAAGGCCAACCTCAAGCAGACCGGCGAGAAGGTGAAGGACGCCATCAAGGACGCCTGAGCCGCTGCCGACCATCCACCGGGCCGCCGCCTCCGGGCGCGGCCCGGTCGTCGTATCCGGGGGAGGGCCGGTAGCATGGCCGCTGCGGACCACTCCCAGATTTCGTCACAAGCGCGCTATTCGAAGAGCCGATAGGGTTTAAGCAAGTCTACCTAGCCATCCATCGGTAGCCTCCACCACCGCCGAAGGGGGGACTCACGTGAAGGACGCCGACCGCTCCCGGCAGTCTCGGTCCCGTCGCGACCCCGACCCCATGCCAGAGGAGGCGCCTGAGCCCAGCGAGCTGCAACGCCAGATCCAGTTCCTCGAGGAGGAGACGGCCTTGCTCCGCCGCCGCCTGCAGGACTCGCCCCGGCAGGTCCGGGTGCTCGAGGAACGCCTCCTCGAGACCAAGGGCCAGCTGGCCCAGGCCCTGTCCCAGAACGAACGCCTGGCCGCCACCCTGCGCGAGGCGCGGGAGCAGATCATCGCCCTCAAGGAGGAGGTCGAGAAGCTCACCGCCCCGCCCTCGGGCTTCGGGTCGTTCGTCAGCGTCAACGAGGACGGCACCATCAACATCACCTCGGGCGGCCGCAAGCTGCGGGTCAACGTCCACCCCGACATCGACCCCAAGTCGCTCCAGCACGGCCAGGAGCTGATGCTCAACGAGGCCCTGAACGTGGTCGAGGCCTGCGCCTTCGAGGTCCAGGGCGAGGTCGTGCAGCTCAAGGAGATGCTCGGGGTCGACCGGGCCCTGGTCATCGGCAACGCCGACGAGGAGCGGGTGGTGCAGATCGGCGAGCCGCTGCGCAACCGCACCCTGCGGGCCGGCGACTCCCTGCTGCTGGACGTCCGCTCCGGGTTCGTGCTCGAGCACCTGCCCAAGCCGGAGGTCGAGGAGCTCATCCTGGAGGAGGTGCCCGACATCTCCTACCAGGACATCGGCGGCCTGGCCGACCAGATCGAGCAGATCCGCGACGCCGTCGAGCTGCCGTTCCTGCACGCCGACCTGTTCGCCGAGCACCAGCTCAAGCCGCCCAAGGGCATCCTGCTCTACGGGCCCCCGGGCTGCGGCAAGACCCTGATCGCCAAGGCGGTGGCCAACTCGCTGGCCAAGAAGGTGGCCGAGGTGACCGGCCAGCCCTCGGGGCGCAGCTACTTCCTCAACATCAAGGGCCCCGAGCTGCTCAACAAGTACGTGGGGGAGACCGAACGCCAGATCCGGCTGATCTTCCAGCGGGCCAAGGAGAAGTCCAACGAGGGCGTGCCGGTGATCGTGTTCTTCGACGAGATGGACTCGATCTTCCGCACCCGCGGGTCGGGGGTGTCCTCGGACGTCGAGAACACCATCGTGCCCCAGCTGCTGAGCGAGATCGACGGGGTCGAGCAGCTCAAGAACGTGATCGTGATCGGCGCCTCCAACCGCGAGGACATGATCGACCCGGCGATCCTGCGGCCCGGCCGGCTCGACGTGAAGATCAAGATCGAGCGGCCCGACGCCAACGCGGCCAAGGACATCTTCTCCAAGTACCTGCTGGCCTCCCTGCCCCTGGCCGCCGACGTGGTCGAGGTGGCCGGCGGCGACCGCGAGGCCGCCCTGGCCCGGATGATCGACGAGGGCGTCAAGCGGATGTACTCCGACGCCGACGAGAACCGCTTCCTGGAGGTCACCTACGCCAACGGCGACAAGGAGGTCCTGTACTTCAAGGACTTCAACTCCGGGGCGATGATCGAGAACATCGTCAACCGGGCCAAGAAGATGGCCATCAAGCGGTTCCTGGAGACCGGCGAGAAGGGCATCAAGGCGGCCGACCTGTTCGGTGCCGTGACCGACGAGTTCAAGGAGAACGAGGACCTGCCCAACACCACCAACCCCGACGACTGGGCGCGCATCTCGGGCAAGAAGGGCGAGCGCATCGTGTACGTGCGGACCCTGATCGAGGGCGGCAACTCCAAGGACCTCGGGCGCACCATCGAGCAGGTCAACGCCGGGCAGTACCTCTAGGCTTCGGCCCAGGGGCTGCCGGGGAGGGGAACCAGGGATGGCCATCACCAAGGTCATGGGCATCGAGACCGAGTACGGCATCACCGTGCCCGGCGCGCCCGACTCCAACCCGGTGCTGGCCTCCAGCCTCCTGGTCAACGCCTTCTCGGGCCGGGGCCGCAAGGTCCGCTGGGACTACGAGGAGGAGTCGCCGCTGCGCGACGCCCGCGGGTTCGAGGCGGCCCGCGAGCCCGAGACCCCGGCCGAGGACGACCTGGGCCTGGCCAACGTCATCCTGACCAACGGGGCCCGCTACTACGTCGACCACGCCCACCCGGAGTACTCCTCGCCCGAGTGCCTGGACCCCCGCACCCTGGTCACCTACGACAAGGCGGGGGAGCGGATCCTGGCCGAGTCGGCCCGGCGGGCGGCCGAGCTGGCCCCGGGCGGCCGCCGCATCCAGGTCTACAAGAACAACACCGACGGCAAGGGCACCTCCTACGGCACCCACGAGAACTTCCTGGTCGACCGGGCGACCCCGTTCGCCCGGATCGTCCGCGACCTGACCCCGTTCCTGGTCAGCCGGCAGGTCTTCGCCGGCGCGGGCAGCCTGGTCCGCGACCACCACGACGGCTCGGTCGCCTTCCAGATCGCCCAGCGGTCCCAGTTCTTCGAGGTCGAGGTCGGCCTGGAGACGACCCTCAAGCGCCCGATCGTCAACACCCGCGACGAGCCCCACGCCGACCCCGAGCGCTATCGCCGCCTGCACGTGATCATCGGCGACGCCAACATGAACGAGGTGGCCACCTTCCTCAAGACGGGGTCGCTGGCCATCGTCCTCAGCATGATCGAGGACGGCGTCATCCCCGGCGACGAGTGGCAGCTGGCCAACCCGGTCCAGGCCCTGCGGGCCATCGCCAAGGACCCGACCCTGCGCACCGTCGTGGAACGCAAGGACGGCCGCCGCCTGACCGCCTGCGAGCTCCAGTGGCACTACCTGGACGCGGCCAAGACCTACCTCAAGGACCGCGAGACCAGCCACTGGCAGATCGAGGTCCTGGAGCGCTGGGAGGCGGTCCTGGCCCTGCTCGAGGACGACCCCCTGAAGGCGTCCCGGACCGTCGACTGGGCGACCAAGTACCAGCTCATGCAGCAGATGGCCGACCGCCACGACCTGGAGTGGGAGGACGCCAAGCTGGCCGTGGTCGACATCCAGTACCACGACGTCCGCATGGACAAGGGCCTCTACTACCGGCTGGCCGCCGCCGGACGGGTCGAGCGCCTGGTCGCCGAGCAGGAGATCACCACCGCCGTGGCCGAGCCCCCCGCCGACACCCGGGCGTTCTTCCGCGGCCGCTGCCTGGCCCGCTACGCCCCCCAGATCGCCGCCGCCGGCTGGGACGCGATCATCTTCGACATCGGCCGCGAGACCCTCCAGCGGGTCCCCATGCTCGAGCCGACCCGGGGCACCGCCGCCCACACCGCAGCCGTCCTCGACGCCAGCCCGACCGCCGAGGACCTGATCCGCAACCTCCAAGCCTGAGCCCCGTCCACAGATGCGCCGTGGCTGCGACGCCCGTGGCCAGGGCATGGAACAATCGCCTCAACGCTCGTCCAGGGAGGCACGATGGCCAGAGACAGCGGCGGCGCCGAGCAGAAGCGGCGCACGCCCGGCAAGCAGGACGCCGAGCAGGAAGCGGCCCAGGCGTCCCCCGACATCCAGGAGAAGGGCGAGGAGCTCAAGGAGGAGCTCGACGCGCTCCTGGACGAGATCGACGACGTGCTCGAGGAGAACGCCGAAGAGTTCGTGAAGCAGTATGTCCAGAAGGGCGGAGAGTGAGGAACCCGTTCGAGGGGCCGAAGTTGTTCAGCCCGTCGTTCGTTGATGCGTTGCGGGCGTATGCGCCGGAGCTGCTGGAGCTGAAGGCCGCCGGGGGGTCGGTGCCGGAGGTGCCGCATGGGACCACGGTGGCGGCGCTGACGTTCGCCGACGGGGTGGCCATGGGCGGGGACCGGCGGGCGACCGAGGGGATGACCATCGCCCAGCGGGACATCGAGAAGGTGTTCCCGGCCGACGACTTCTCGGCGGTGGCGATCGCCGGGGCGGCCGGGCCGGCGATCGAGATGGTGCGGTTGTTCCAGACCGAGCTGGAGCACTACGAGAAGATCGAGGGCTTCCCGCTGTCGCTGGAGGGCAAGGCGAACAAGCTCGGCCAGATGGTCAGGGGCAACCTCCCCCTGGCCATGCAGGGCCTGGTCGTGCTGCCGCTGTTCTGCGGCTACGACACCCGTCGGGAGGCCGGCCGCATCTTCCGCTACGACGTCACCGGCGGCCGCTGGGAGGACGCCGACTACCACGCCACCGGCTCGGGCGGCAAGGACGCCCGCGGCAGCCTCAAGAAGCGCTGGCGGGCCGGCATGGACGGCGACAGCGCCGTCGCCGTGCTGGTCGAGGCGCTGTACGACGCCGCCGACGAGGACGCCGCCACCGGCGGGCCCGACCTGGTCCGGGGGATCTTCCCGGTGGTGGCCACGGTCACCGCCGAGGGCTACCGGCGGGTTGCCGACGACGAGCTCCGCAAGGCGGCCGAGCGCCTGGTCGCCGCCCGCGCCCAAGGAGAGGGCTGACGGTGAGCGTTCCCTTCTACGTCCCGCCCGAGCAGCTCACCAAGGAGAAGGCCGAGTTCGCCCGCAAGGGCATCGGCCGGGGCCGGCCGCTGATCGTGCTCGAGTACGCCGGCGGGATCCTGTTCGTGGCCGAGAACCCCTCGACCCACCTGCACAAGGTGGCCGAGCTGTACGACCGGATCGCGTTCGCCGCCGTGGGGCGGTTCTCGGAGTTCGAGAACCTGCGCCAGGCCGGGGTGCGCCTGGCCGACATCCGCGGCTACGCCTACGGCCGCGAGGACGTCACCTCGCGCTCGATCGCCAACGCCTACTCCCAGACCCTCGGGCAGATCTTCGTCCAGGAGTTCAAGCCCTACGAGGTCGAGCTGTGCGTGGCCGAGGTCGGCGTCGACGGCGCCCCCAACGCGATGTACCACATCGTGTTCGACGGCAACGTGTTCGACCGCAAGGGCTTCCTGGCCATGGGCGGCCAGAGCGACGAGCTCAACAGCGAGCTGCAGCGCGGCTACGACGAGGACATGGAGCTGGACGGGGCCCTGCAGCTGGCCATGCGGGTCCTGCGCCAGGTCGCCCCGGCCGGCGAGACGGGCAACTCCCGCCTCGAGGTGGCCGTGCTGGAGCGCGACCGGCCCCGGCGCTCGTTCCGGCGCCTGACCCAGGAGGACGTCTCCTCCCGTGCCGGTGAACCGGCGTCGTGAGCCCGCCCCCGCCCGGCGGCCCGGGCTGGCCACCCCCCGCTCCGGACGCCGAGCGGCAGGACCGGCCGTCCTGGCTGCCGCAGCCGGCCCCGCCGCCTGACCCGCCGCCCGGGCGGAAGGTCCGCGGGCTGACGGCGGCGCTGATCCTGCTGCTGGTGGTCGCCCTGGCC
>DASUPQ010000918.1 GCA_036280995.1 Actinomycetota bacterium
GGTCGACGGCTTCGCGACCGGCCGGCAGGTCGCGGGCGGGGAAGAACAGGCCCTTGCTGGTGCCGCCGCGCACGAACGTGGCCGGGACCCACCGCTGTGCCATGGTCACTCCGTGAGGGTCGCGGGCGGGGCCGCGTCGGCGGGCTGGACCCAGAAGGTGCGGATGTTGGTGAACTCCCGGATGCCGACCGCGGCCAGCTCGCGGCCGTAGCCGCTGCGCTTGATCCCCCCGAACGGCAGCCGCGGGTCGGAGGCGACCACGGCGTTGACGAACAGCGAGCCCGACTCGATCCGCCGGCCCAGCCGCCGGGCGCGCTCCAGGTCGCGGGTCCAGACGCTGGCCCCGAGCCCGTAGGGGGTGTCGTTGGCCAGCTCGACCGCGGCCTCCTCGTCGGGGGCGCGGACGACGGCCGCGACCGGGCCGAAGGTCTCCTCGGTGAACACCGGCAGGTCCGGGGTGACACCGGCCAGGACGGTCGGGGCGTAGTACCAGCCGGGCCGCTCCAGGCGCGCGCCCCCGAGCAGCACCTTGGCCCCGCCGGCCACCGAGCCCTCGACCTGGCGCTCCAGGGCGTCGAGCAGGTCGGCCCTGGCCAGCGGGCCGACCCGGGTCGCCGGGTCGAGCGGGTCGCCGACGGGGAGGGCGGCCACGGCGTCGACGAAGCGCCGCTCGAACTCGTCGGCCACCGGCTCCTCGACCACGAACCGCTTGGCCGCGATGCAGCTCTGGCCGCCGTTGAGGAAGCGGGCCCGGGCGGCGGCCTCGGCGGCCAGCTCGAGGTCGGCGTCGGCCAGGACCACGAACGGATCGGAGCCGCCCAGCTCGAGGACGCACTTCTTCAGGGCCCGCCCGGCGGTGGCGCCCACGGCGGCGCCGGCCCGCTCGCTGCCGGTGAGGGTGACCGCCCCGACCCGCGGGTCGCCGAGCAGCCGCCCGGTGGCCTCGTTCACCGAGGCGTCGCCGACCAGCAGGGTCCGGAACAGCCCGTCCGGGAAGCCGGCCCCGGCGAACAGCTCCTCTGTGGCCAGGGCGCACCGGGGCACGTTGGGCGAGTGCTTGAGCAGGGCGCCGTTGCCGGCCATCAGGGCCGGGGCGGCGAACCGCAGGACCTGCCAGTAGGGGAAGTTCCAGGGCATGATGGCCAGCACCACGCCCAGCGGCTGGTAGGCGACCCAGCTGGAGAGGGCGTCGGTCTCCACCGGCTCGTTCGCCAGGAACCGCTCCGCCTGGGCGGCGTAGAACTCGCAGTTCCAGGCGCACTTGTCGACCTCGGCCGCGGCCTCGGCGATGGGCTTGCCCATCTCCAGGGTGGCCAGCCGGGCGTAGTCCTCCCGGCCCTCGCGCAGCAGCCGGGCGGCCGCCTCCAGGCAGCGGCGGCGCTCGGCGAACGAGGTCGTGGCCCAGGCGCGCTGGGCGGCGTCGGCCGCGGCCAGGGCCGACTCCAGCTCCTCGGGGGCGTGCTCGGCGAAGGCGGCCAGCTCCTCGCCGGTGGCCGGGTTGACCGACCGCAGGGTCCCGGCCGCCATCACGGGCTCCGGGTGGCGCCGCGGTCGGACTCGGACAGGTGCTCGAAGGTCTCTCCGGTGGCCACGATGGTGCGGGTGACCTCGCGGCCGCCGTAGACCCAGTAGATCCGCATCCGGCCCGGGCCGCGGTTGGCGAACCGGTGCGGCACCCCGGCCGGCACCCAGGTGGCGTCGCCAGCCTCCAGGTCGAAGCTGTCCCCGTCGACCACGGCGGTCGCCTCGCCCTCGAGGATGAAGACGCTCTCCTCGACGTTGTGGGTGTGCAGGGGGATGGCCGTGCCCGGCTCGAACTCGGTGATCCCCGTCGTCACCCGGTTGCCCTCGGCGTTCCACCTGCCCACATAGGGCAGGGTCGCCACCCCGGCCCCGCGGTCGAAGCGCTCGATCCCACCGGCCCGCAGGACCATCGCCGGGCCGGTCACCGGCCGGCCTCGGGCAGGTCCCCGGGGAACACCGGGGTGGCGAAGGTGTTGACCTGCCCGCCCGGCTCCAGCAGCTCGGCCGCGGCGGCCCGCCACTTCTCGTAGTGGGGGGCGCTCCGGTGGGCCTCGGTGAAGGCGCGCTCGTCGGCGTACAGCTCGTAGAGGACGAAGTGGCTGGGATCGTCGTTGTCCCGGTGGACGTCGAAGCGCAGGCAGCCGGGCTCGTCGCGCCGCGACGCCCGCGAGTTCTCCCCCATCGCCTCCAGGAAGGCCTCGACCATGTCCGGCTTCACCTGCAGGTTCACGATCACGGTGTACATCGGGGCCCTCCTCGGTCAGCGGGCGAACGCCAGCGCCACCCCGGTCTCGGTGGCCAGCCGCTCCAGGGCCTCCATGGTCGCGTCGGGCAGCTCGATGCCCTCGCGCTCCAGCCGGGCCCGCGACCGGTCCTCCAGCTCGCCCGGGAAGAAGATCTCCTCGAACCCGGCCGCCAGCGGGACCGCCTTCATCTCGGCGATCAGCCGCTCCATGCGCTCGGCGAAGGTGCCGGGATCGGCCACGGCGGCGACGTCGATGGCCAGCACCAGGTGGCCGCTGCCGCTGCGCCGCTCGGCCTGCTGGGGGCCGCTGACCCCGGTGGCGAACGAGCTGCCGGTGAGCACCCCCGAGAGCACGTCCATCATGAAGGAGATGGCGTAGCCCTTGTGGCCGCCCATGGGCAGGATCACGCCCTCGATGGCGGCCGCCGGGTCGGTGGTGGGCCGTCCCTCGGCGTCCAGCGCCCAGCCCTCGGGGATGGTCGCGCCCCGCTCCCGGGCGGCGTAGATCTTGCCCCGGGCGGCGTTGACGTTGGCGATGTCCATCACCGTGACCCCGTGCCGGCCGGCGGGGGCGGCGATCGACCAGGGGTTGGCCCCGACGGCCTTCTCCTTGCCGCCCCAGGGGGCCATGGCCGGGCTGCCGTTGGTGGTGACGACGCCGACGCAGCCCTGCTCGGCGATCATGCGGGTGAAGTGGGCGGCCATCCCGAAGTGGTTGGAGTTGCGGACGGCCACCAGCCCGACCCCGTGCTCCCTGGCCCGGCGCACCGCCTCCCCGGCGGCATGCGCCGTCAGGACGTGGCCGAGGCCCTCGCGGCCGTCGAGCACGGCCAGCGCGCCCAGGTCGGCCACGGTCTCGGGCTTGGCCGCCGGGTCGACCACCCCGGAACGGATCCGGGCCACGTACCAGCTGAGCCGGAGCAGCCCGTGCGAGGGGTGGCCCCACAGCTGGGCGTCGACCAGGCAGCGGGCGACCAGCCGGGCATCGTCGGCCGGGACGCCCTCGGCCTCGAGCACGGCCGCGGCGAAGTCGGTGAGCGGTTCGGGAGCGGCGCGGGTCATGGGTCCTCCCTGCGGAGTTGCTCGGCCTGGTCGTCGGTGAGGGGGCGGGTCGGGTGGTCGTGGAGGAGCAGGAACAGCCGGGCCGTCTCCTCCACCTCCTCGATGGCGTCGGCCGCCGTGGCCAGGTCGGCCGCGGCCACGATCGGGCCGTGGTTGGCCAGCAACAGGGCGTGACGGCGGGCGGCGGCGGCCTCGGCGACCGGCCCGAGGGCCGGGTCGCCGGGGGCGTGGTAGGGCAGCA
>DASUPQ010000919.1 GCA_036280995.1 Actinomycetota bacterium
TGTTCGGCGTCATCGAGCCCGACTCCGCGCTGAAGAACCTCGCGACGGCCCCGGAGTTCGTGTGGGAGCTGTCGCTCGGCATCTACCTGACGGTCAAGGGCTTCAAGGCCTCTGGAGTCCAGCGGCTCCAGGCCGATTCCCGAGTTGTGCCGACAGCCCACGCGGTCCCAACGCCTTAGCTGTGTCGTCGACCTGGAGGGCGGCCCCCGGTCGCCCCTCCAGGGCCGGCCTTGATCCAGGGCACCCAAGCGACAGCAACCATCCAGGACCGAATTGGAGGGATCGAGTTGAGTAACCGTCACCCCGAGGGAGCACCGATCGGCGACTACCGGCATGTGCTGGTCGAGGTCCATGGGGCCGACCCGGCCGCCCCCGAGGTGGCCAGGCGCTTGAGCGCCCTCATCGCCACCCGCTGGCCGACCACCCCGGCCGAGCACGTGGGCAGCTCGGCGGTGCCCGGTCTTCCCGGCAAGAACAGCATCGACCTGCTCCTGGCTGCCGAGCCGGCCCACATCCCGGCCATCACCCGGGCCCTGCTCGAGCTCGGCTTCCAGTTCCAGGTTCCGGCCGTGTTCCCAGCTATACCCGGCCCATGCTGTGGGGCACCTTCGGCCACCGGGCGACCGAGTACCGGGTCCACGTGCATGTGGTCCCAGCCGGTAGCCTCGAGGTCGCCGCCCTGCGGGGCTTCCGGGACGCACTGCGCGCCGACCGGCGCCTGTGCCGCCGCTACGCCGCCCTCAAGCGGGCCATCGTGGAACACGGCCCGGTTGACAGGGTGACCTTCACTACGGCCAAGCACGACTGGATCGTCGCCGCCCTGGCCCGGCTCGGCCTGATCGACCACCAGCCCCACCGGCTCTACCAAGAGCTGGGCAGCCCGGACCGCCTGGCGTCCTGACCCAACCCATACGACGGCAGTGATCAACCCCGCACGTATACCCAAGGAGCAACCTACATGATCGAGCTGCAAGGGCTGACCAAGCGGTACGGCCCAACGCTTGCCGTCGACGACCTGTCGTTTCGAGTGCAGGCGGGCAAGGTGACCGGGTTCCTGGGCCCCAACGGCGCCGGCAAGTCGACCTCGATGCGGATGGTCCTCGGCCTCGACCGGCCCACCGCCGGCCAGGCCCTGGTCGACGGCCGCCCCTACCGGGAGCTGCGCGCGCCCCTGCGGGTCGTCGGGGCGCTGCTGGACGCCGGCGCGGTCCATCCGCGCCGCAGCGCCCACGACCACCTGGGCGCCCTGGCCCGCAGCAACGGAATCCCCAGGTCCCGGGTGGAGGAGGTCCTCGGCCTGGTCGGCCTGGACACGGTCGCCGGACGGCGGGCAGGCGCGTACTCGCTGGGGATGCGCCAGCGGCTGGGGATCGCCGCCGCCCTGCTCGGCGACCCCGGCATCGTGCTCTTCGACGAGCCCGTCAACGGCCTGGACCCCGACGGCATCCGCTGGGTCCGCCAGCTCGTCAAGGACCTCGCCGCCGAGGGACGCACCGTGTTCATCTCCAGCCACCTGATGAGCGAGATGGAGGACACCGCCGACCACCTGGTGGTGATCGGCCGGGGCCGGCTGATCGTCGACGCGCCCATCGGCCAGGTCATCGCCTCAAGCTCCCACACGGTGGTGCGGGTCCGCACCCCCGCGGCCGCCCAACTGGGCCGCCTGCTGACGCCGACCGCCCAGACCGTCCGGCAGGAGTCCGACTCGGTGCTGACCGTCGTCGGCCTCACCACCGACGACGTCGGCGAGGTCGCCCACACCAGCGGCATCCGGCTGCACGAGCTCACCCTCCAGTCCGCCTCCCTGGAGGAGGCCTACATGGAGCTCAGCCAGCACCACCTCGACTACGGCACCAGCCAGCTCACACCCCAAGGAGCATGACGTGACCACCACAACGCTCACCGCCCGCCGCCCCCAGGCGGCCGGCACCGGCTGGCCGATGCAGCTGGCCCGCACCCTCGGCGCGGAATGGACCAAGCTCCGCTCGGTCCGCTCCACCTACGGCAGCCTGCTGGCGGCCGTCGTC
The DNA here is from genome assembly GCA_036280995.1 of Actinomycetota bacterium. NCBI lineage: Bacteria > Bacillati > Actinomycetota > Actinomycetota bacterium. The sequence goes on from DASUPQ010000919.1 coordinate 2,028, forward strand.
GTCACCGTCGCCATCGCCGCCCTGGCCGCCTGGGCCATCACCACCGACGACCAGCCCAACCCGGCCCCGGCGACCCAGCTGGCCGCGGTCGGCGCCTCCCTTGGCCAGTTCGGGCTGGTCGCCCTGGCCGCCCTGGCCATCACCGGCGAGTTCGCCACCGGCAGCATCCGCACCACCCTGGCGGCCACGCCGGCGCGGTGGGCGGTGCTGACGGCCAAGGCGGCCGTCGTCGGCGCGGTCACCTTCCCGGCCGGCCTGGTCGCGACCGCGCTGGCCACCCTGACCGCGTCGACCATCCTGGGCATCGGCACCGAC
>DASUPQ010000920.1 GCA_036280995.1 Actinomycetota bacterium
CAGCCCCAGCGCCGCGTCGGTGGGCGCCAGGATGGTGGCGATCAGTGCTGCCGCCGCCCACCCGACCTCGGGAAACATCAGGTATGCCAGCAGCGCGCCCGCAATGACCGTGAGCGGCAGCCCGACGAACAGCAGCCGGCGGGGCAGACCGGTATCGCCCTCGACGTCCCGCAGCCGGACCGTGGAGGCATCGGCGAACAGCAGCAGGGCCAGGGTCAGCTCGGTGATGGTGAGGACCGTCTCGTCGGTCAGCGAGAGGGGGAGCACATCTAGCCCGCCGGGACCAAGGATCACCCCGGCGGCGACGAACACCATGGGGCCGGTGATCCCCCACCGGTCGAGCTTTGACGCCACCAGGGTGTAGGCGACCACGACGAGCGCGAGAGCGGTGAGACCACCCATCAGCGTCCCCTTGTCATGCCGACCAGTTCTCTGCCACTCGCCGGGACCCTGGCCCCGGCCGCCAGCCTGCCGGGCGGTGCCATCCCGCCCCGTCCTAGCGCGCATGTGGGGTGGGTTCGTCGGTCGACCGCCTCAGGTTGTGACCGGCGACGATGGTGAACATAGCCGGAATGGGGCAAGGGCACCTCACCCGAAACAGGTGAATGATTCGCTGACAGGGACCAGGCAGCCGGCTTGCTGCGCGCGCGGAGCTCTTGGGGCTCACCAGCCTGATGGGCGCGAGATGGTGGTCGACGCTGGCGTCTCCCAGATCCCGGTCGGGGTCGACGGCGAGGCCCTGGTGCTGGAAGTCTGGTTCGTTGCACCGTGCAGCCGGCCGCCTGCGGGTCAAGGTGGCCTCGGTGACCGTCCCGGGTGCCCGATACCAAGCTCCTCATGGACTGGAAGCGGTTGCGGAACGCACAACTGACGGTGATCGCGAGACCAGCCAGCTGCCGCGGATCAGCGGCGGTCCGCTGGGCGAGGACGAGGACCGCCGGGTCGACCTTGGGCTCCTGCCGTCTAGCCGAGTAGGCCGGTCCGGGAGGCTGTCCGACGGCGGAAAGCTCACCCGAAACGGGCGATGCCGCTCACTGGGCCTGGTGCGATGCTGCCCTCGGTCGTCCATTGCGGCCTGCGGCGTTATCGGCCGCAGAACACAGGAGGGATCGGCAGATGACCGAAGACGCACACTCGTCCACGGCCCTCCGGGCGGATCGGGAGACGAGCGGCTGGGCGGTCGCCGCCCACGGCGGCGGCATGCGCGACCTGGTCTGACCACCAAGCACTGACAAGAAGGGAGGCCCCATGGCAATTGGACCAGTGCAGCTAATCGTCCTCGGGTTCAACCACCCGAACTTTCATGGCGAGGTCATCGAGGAGCTGGAGCGGCTGCGCGAGAGCGACACCGTCCGGGTGATCGACGCCTTGGCCGTCCACAAGGACGCCGAGGGCGAGATCGAGGTCCAGCATCTCAGCAACCTCACCAAGGACGAGGCGATCGAGCTCGGCAGCAAGGTCGGGGCCCTGATCGGGCTCGGCATCGAGGGCGAGGAGGGCCTGGAGGCCGGCGCCGAGGCCGGCGCCCTGGCGGCCGCCGACGGCGTGGAGATCTTCAGCGACGAGCAGGCCTGGGACGTCCTGGCCGACATCCCCGACGACTCGGCGGCCGCACTCCTCCTGATCGAGCATCACTGGGCGGTCCCGCTCCGCGACGCGATCGCCCGGGCCGGGGGCTTCCGGCTCAGCGACGGGTTCATCAGCCCACTGGATCTGGTCGCGATCGGGCTGATGGAGGCCGAGGAGGCCAAGGACCTCCACGCCATGGAGACGGCCGCCGTAGCAACCAGGCCATGACGGCTACCATCACTAGGCCGGAGAGATAGAGGAGGCAAGCCATGATGGGATCCCGCAGGGTCGCGCGACGCACGTCTCGGCGCGTCGCTCGCCGCCGCTAGGCAGCAGCCCAGAACAGCCGTCCTCGCCGGCGTGACCCACGGGTTGCCCGGCGAGGCGCGGCATTTGGCTGCGGAGGCTGTCAATAGGCTCACCCACCAGGCGGCCTCGGCTTCGCCTGCTCCGATCGCGGCCCCGTGACTACCAGGTAGCCGTCCGTCTGCAGGCACGGCGGTGAGGCCAAGCGACGGCACATCCAGCTTCCTGTCAGCCTCAAGACGAGTTGATCCAATCGTCTTCAAGCCTCCTCACCGGAGGGCCACCCGGTGATCGCACGCCTCAAGAGGTCCGGCCGACTCTGAAAGACAGAACGATCAACGTCACTGCGAGGATCCCGTGGATCCCAACGACCGGCCAGAGGAGCCAACCATCGGCCGCGCCGGCCACGCCCGCTACGCCTAGGATGACGGTGGTCGACGCGTTGTAGACAGCAAACCCTAGCGCCACCCCACGCTCGGGCGCCTGGCCGGATGGGAACATCGCGGCGACGCCGAGGGCGACCAGCGCACCCCCGAGCACCCGTCCCACAATCCACCCAGCTTGGTCCGAGCGCGATCCGATGAGTGCCTGGATGACGCCAGATGGGACAGTGAGCAGGGCGCAACCGGTCGCGACTTCGATGATCGCGCTGACTCGGAGCGTGGCCGCGAGCAACGAGGGACCCTCCTCATTTGCTCCACGCCTCGCCTCCAGCGGCCTGGGATGGCCCGAGAGGTGTCTGTCGCGCCGGGCACGGCCGTGACCTGCTAACGGTCGTCATGTCTCACCCTAGCAACTAAGCCGCTCCGGACATCACTGCGTCCTCCCCGGTCGTCCACTCAATGGCAACTCGGGAGGCGTGGCCTCGTCGAGGCCAGCGGCGCGGTCACGGATCCGCTCCACGGTGGCCGCAGTTCACTCGTTTCGGGGGATGCCCGCTCGCACACGACGCCCCAGAGTCGCACACGAACCTAGGACGCACGTGGGTCGACGCCACTGGGAGGAGACGGTGACCAGCTGACGGCGCAGTCGGGTGGCGCCCGGCGGCAGGCCAGTTGGCCAAGGCCCGCCAGGTGCCGTCGATCCCGTACCGGCCGCAATACTGCCGCGACTCTTGGCATGGCGAGGGCCTGCCGGGACAAGACTGGAGGATGAGATGGGCTGTCTGTTCGCATTGTTCGCCGGGGTCTTTCCGCGTCTGGCGGTGTTCATCGTGTGGGTCGCCAGGCCCGAGCGGGTCGACGCCGCGTTCAGCACCTTCCTGTGGCCGCTGCTGGGCATCATCTTCCTGCCCTTCGCGACCCTGATCTATCTGCTGCTGTACACCCCGGGTCGTGGGTTGAGCGGCTGGGACTGGTTCTGGGTCGTGCTGGCCGCGCTGCTGGATATCGGGCACTGGGGGGCCAGCGCCACCCAGCGCAACCAGATCCCGGGCAGACGCGCCTCGGAGGCCTAGGTGCCAGCGGGCCGGCTGGGGTAGGCGTCGCCAACCTGGTTGGCGTGCATGTGAAACCGCAGGTCGGCACGGTGTGAGCCCCAGCTTGTTGGACCGAGGAGGCCGGGAATGTCCGACTCAGGATCCACCCAGACCATCGAGCCGCCCACCGCGGAGCGGCGCAGGACCGGGCGATCGATCGGGGTGGTCGTCTGTGTCGTGTTGGCCGTGCTGCTCACGACTCCGGGCTTGGTCGCGTTCTGGGGGCAGCGCACGCTGAATGACGCGCAACGGTATCTCGACACGGTGGGTCCCCTGGTGCATTCGCCCGAGGTGCAGGACGCCATCGCGACGACGGTCACCAACGCCATCGAGCAGCAGGTCGACATCGAGGCGGTCCTCAACGAGGTATTCGCCGGGGTCATCACCGACCGTCCCCGCCTGCAGAAGCTGGTCGGGCCACTCTCGGGCGCGATCAACGGGCTGATCGACCGTGAGGTTCGCGCGTTCGTGGCATCGGATGCCTTCGCCGACATTTGGGTCAGGGTCAACACCAGGGCGCAACAGGCCCTGGTTCGCCTTCTGAAGGGGGAGGAGACCGGCGCGGTTTCGCTCCAGGGCGACCAGGTCGTCCTGGATGTGTCCGACGTCATCGACCAGGTCAAGCAGCGCCTGGTCGCGCGCGGACTCACGATCGTGGAGAACGTCCCGATCCCTGATGTGGACAAGCAGATCGTGCTGCTGGAGGCGCCGCAGCTGGAGCAGGCGCGGACGATCTATGCGTTCGCGAATCCGGTAGCCAGGTGGCTGATCCTGGTCGTGGCGGCGCTCTACCTGGCCGCGTTCCTGCTGGCACGCCGCCGGCCGCGGATGACCGTGATCATCGGGGTGGCGCTGGTGGCGAACGCGCTGCTGCTGGCGTGGTCGCTGTCGATCGGCCGCCAGCTGTTCATCAACGAGCTGGCCGGCACGGTGTTCGGCCCGGCAAGCTCGGTGTTCTACGACACGCTGCTGGCCTATCTCGAGCGCGGCTGGCAGGTGCTTGGGTGGCTCGGGCTGATCCTGGTGGTCGTGGGTTGGTTCA
>DASUPQ010000921.1 GCA_036280995.1 Actinomycetota bacterium
GGCCAGGGCCCCGGCCAGCCGGCCGGGCAGGTCCGGGCCGGGGGCCGCGTCCATGGCCAGGCCGGGCACCAGCCGGTCCGCCCGGCCGGCCCCGGCCACGGTGCGCACCGTCAGGCCCAGGCGGCGGAACGCCTCGCCCCAGTGGTCGGCCACGACCGACACCCCATCGGGCCCGCCGAGGCGGAACGACACGATCCCAACACACGGAGGACCGCTCAGGGGGTCACCTGCGTGCCGATCTCGCCGGCCAGGGCCTTCTCGGACAGCTCCGGGGTGGTGATGACGGCCCGGCGGCCGCCGTGGGCCAGGAACCGGAGGACGGCCTGGACCTTGGGGAGCATGCTGCCGGGGGCGAACTGGCCGTCGGCCAGGTGCCCGGCGAGGGTGGCCGCGTCCAGCTCGTGCAGGTCGCGCTGGGTGGGGCGGCCGAAGTCGACGGCCACGTGGTCGACCCCGGTGAGGATCAGCAGCACCTCGGCGCCCAGCCGGGTCGCCAGCAGCGCCGAGGCCAGGTCCTTGTCGACCACCGCCTCGACCCCGGCCAGGGAGCCGTCGGCCGCCCGGACCACCGGGATCCCGCCGCCGCCGGCCGCGACCACCACCGCGCCCGTGGCCAGCAGGGCCTCGATGGCCGGCTGCTCCACGATCTCCCGCGGCTCGGGCGAGGGGACCACCCGGCGCCAGCCCCGGCCGGCGTCCTCCTTCATCGCCCAGCCGTGCCGGTCCATCCGCCGGCGGGCCTCGGCCTCGTCGTAGAAGCCGCCGATCGGCTTGGAGGGGGAGCGGAACGCCGGGTCGCCGGGGTCGACCACCGTGCGGGTGACCACGGTGACGGTGGCCCGCCGCACCCCGGCCTGGCCGAAGGCGTTGTCAAGGCACTGCTGGAGCATGAAGCCCATGCCGCCCTGGGTGTCGGCCACGCAGGTGTCGAGGGGCAGCCGGGGCAGCACGCCGGCGGCCAGGTCGCTGCGGAGCAGCAGGTTGCCGACCTGGGGGCCGTTGCCGTGGGTCACGACCAGCGGCCGCTCGGTGAGGTGGGCGAGATGGTGGGCCGTCTCCATGGTCGCCCGGTACTGGGCCGGGATGGGGCTGGCGCCCCCCGGTGGGGAGATGGCGTTCCCGCCCAGGGCCACCACGACAAGTTGCTCGCGCACGCGCTCCTCCTGGCGACTTCCGGGCGGCGCGCCGCTGCGTCGCCCGGAACAGCAAGGCTATCAGCCGAGCGGCAGTCCCCAGAGGGCGAACCAGCGGGCCAGCTCCGGCTCGATCGGCAGGTCGCCGCCAAGGGTCGCCTTGACCCGCAGCTCCAGCTCGTTGTCGCGCCGCTCCCCGTCCAGCGGGGCGAACGGGTAGAAGGTGCCCCGCTTGTACAGGTAGACGAGGTGGAACGGCCGCCCAGAGGGGCTTCCCGGGGGGTTGTCCTGGAGCCCCCCGGACCCCCGGTCGCGGAAGGCGAACACCGAGCAGAGCAGCTGGGGGCCGAAGCCGTACTGCTCCAGGGTCGAGTTGACCAGGTGGACGCTGGTCACCAGGTCCTCCATCTCCGGGTCGGCCAGCACCACCCAGCGGTAGCCGTAGCGGTCGTCGCTGACCTCCAGGGTCGACCCGGCCTCGGTGACGGCCAGCTCCAGCAGGCCCTTCAGCTCCTCGGAGGCGGCCGCGAACCCCTGCCCGGAGGCCGGCTTGAAGCAGACCGCGGCCTGCCCGGTGGGGCGCATCCCGGCCGCCGCCTCCAGGGTGATGGCCGCGCCCGTCACCCCGAACAGGGCGTCCAGCTTGGGCTGCTTGGGCTTGCTGCGTCCCAGCAGCGCGTCGAGGAACTTCACGCCGGCCGGCCGAGCTGGGCCTCCAGCCGGGCCAGCTGCTCGAGCCGCCGGTCCAGGGGCGGGTGGGTCGCGAACAGGGTCGAGAAGCTGAACCCGGGGGCGAGCGCCGGGGCGAAGAAGAAGGCGTTGAGCGGCTCGGCCGCCCGCAGGTCGCGGGTGGGGATGCGGGCCATGTCGCCGGTGATCTTGACCAGGGCCGAGGCCAGCAGCGACGGGCGGCCGATGAGGATCGCCCCGGCGCGGTCGGCCGACAGCTCCCGGTAGCGCGACAGCAGCCGGGTCAGCAGGAAGCTGAGCGCGTACACCACCGCCGAGGCCAGCACCACCAGCAGGATCACGGCCCCGGCGTTGTTGTCGCGGTCGTTGGAGCGGCCCCAGCCGCCCCCGCCCCAGGCCCCGGCGTAGATCGAGGAGCGGACCACGAACCCGGCCAGGATGCCGAGGAAGCTGGCGATGGTCATCACGGCCACGTCGCGGTGGGCGACGTGGGACAGCTCGTGCGACAGCACCGCCTCCAGCTCGGGCGGGGACAGCTTGCGCAGGATCCCGGTGGTCACGCAGACCACGGCGTGCCGCTGGTTGCGCCCGGTGGCGAAGGCGTTGGGCATGTCGGTGTCGGCGATCGCGACCTTCGGCTTGGGCATGTCGGCCAGGGCGCAGAGCCGGTCGACCATCTGGTGCAGCTCGGGCGCCTGCTCCGGCGACACCTCGTGCCCGCGCATCGCCGACAGGGCCAGGCGGTCGGAGAAGAAGTACTGGAAGAACAGGAACCCGCCGGCGATCAGGACGATCAGCAGCCAGCTCTTGAGGATCGCGATGAGCACGGCCACGAAGACCACGTACAGCAGGCCGAGCAGGAACATGGTGCCAAGCATGCGGCTCGTAAGGCCGGCGTCGGCCGGGAACCGCGTTCGGGCCATCAGCGCATCACCCCGGGATGAGCCCCTCGTCGCCGAGGACCTCGCGGACTTCGTGGATGGTCGACTCGGGGCTGGGCAGGACCAGGTCGGACGGGCCGATCCAGTCGGCCGGCAGCTCCTTGCCGGCGGTGCGGACGCTGGCCAGCAGGGCCTCCAGCGCCGCCGTGAACTGGGCGTCGTCGCCGCTGTCGACCGCCTTGGTCAGGTCCTCGTCCAGCCGGTTGAGCTCCTCGACATGCCCCGCGGGCACGTCGAACTGGCCCTCGCCGCTGATCCGGACGATCATCGCCGCTCCTCCTCGACCGGGGCCTCGGCCTTGGCGGGGGCCTCGGCCTCGGCGGGAGCCTCGTCGGGGGCGTCGAGCTGCTTGGCGGTGGTGCTGCCGCCGGTCAGCTCGCCCTTGAGGCGGGACAGCTCGGCCTCGACCGCCGGCTCGGCGAAGCCGCGGTCCAGCTCGGCCTGGAGCCGGTCGCTCGACATCGAGGCGTCGTCGAGGGCGCCGGAGGCCATCAGCTCGTCCAGGGCGCCGGAGCGGGCCTGCATCTGGGCGACCTTGTCCTCGGCCCGCTGCATGGCCAGGCCGACGTCGCCCATCTCCTCGCCGATCCCCGAGATGGCCTCGTTGACCTTGGTCTGGGCCTCGGCCGCGGTGTAGTTGGCCTTCATCGTCTCCTTGCGGATGCGGAAGGAGTCGACCTTGGCCTGGAGGCGCCGGGAGGCCTCGACCATCCGGGCCTCCTCGGTCTTGAGCTGGTCGTGCTGGGCCTGGAGGTCGGTGAGCTGGGTGGCGATGGCCTGGCGGCGGGTGAGCGCCTCCCTGGCCAGGTCCTCCCGGTCCTGGGTGACGGCCTGCTTGGCCTGGCCCTCGAGCTTGGCCGCCGAGCGCTGCAGCTGCTGGGCCTGCAGCTCGATGCGCTTGCGCGAGGTGGCCACGTCGGCCACGGCCCGCCGCATCTTCTGCAGCATCTCCAGGGTCCGCTCGTAGGAGTAGTCGAGGGTCTCCCTCGGATCCTCATACTTGTCCAGTGTCTTCGAGGCTTTGGCCTTGAAGATGCTTGAGAACCGCCGCATCAGTCCCATCGTCCACGCTCCAGCGCCCGGGTCGGGTGTCCCCTGCAGCATACGACCACCATCAGGAAACGTGCGGGCTAGCGGCCCAGATCAGGGCCGCAGGCGCCAGGTGGTCCCGCCGCGGGTGTCGGTGACCTCGACCCCCATGGCGGCCAGCTGGTCGCGCAGGCGGTCGGCGGCGCCGAAGTCCCGGGCCGCCCGGGCCTGCTCGCGGGCCGCGATCAGCTCCTCGGCCCCGTCGGGCAGGACCTGGCCGACCTCGGCGGCCAGGTCGAGGCCGAGGAACCGGTCGAAGGCGGCCACGCTGGTGAAGCGGGCCGCCGCGGGCAGCGACTCGTCGCGGTCCAGCTCGTGGAGGATGGCCAGGGCCTGGGGGCTGTCCAGGTCGTCGTTGACGGCCCGCCAGAAGCGCTCCTCGTACCCGGCGCACCCGGGCGCCTGGCCGGCCCTCGGGTCGCGGGACCACTCGGCCATGCGCGACCGCAACCGGTCCAGGGTCGTCTCGGACCCGGCCAAGGCGTCCCAGGTGAAGTTGAGCGGGGTCCGGTAGCGGGCCTGGAGGAACAGCAGCCGCACGGCCAGGGGCCGGTGGCCCCGCTCGCCCAGCTCCCGCAGGGAGGTGAAGTTGCCCGCCGACTTGGCCATCTTGCGCTCGTCGGTGAGCAGGTGCCGGCCGTGCACCCAGGTGGTCACCACCTGATGGCCGACCACCGCCTCGGACTGGGCGATCTCGTCCTCGTGGTGGGGGAAGACGTTGTCCTCCCCGCCGGTGTGGACGTCGATGTGCTCGCCGAGGGTGGCCAGGGACATGGCCGAGCACTCGATGTGCCAGCCCGGGTAGCCGTCGCCCCACGGCGACGGCCACTTGACGAGCCGGCCCGGCCCGGCCGCCTTCCACAGGGCGAAGTCGGCGTGGTGGCGCTTGCGCGGGTCCGGCTCCTCCTGGCGGTGGCCGGCCCGCAGCTGGTCGAGGGTGTTGCCCGACAGGCGCCCGTAGCCGGGGAACGACTCGACCGCGAAGTAGATGTTGCCGTCGGCCTCGTAGGCGTGGCCGCCCTCCAGCAGCTTGGCCACCAGCTCCTGCATCTCGGGGACGTAATCGGAGGCGCGCGGGTAGGCGGCGGCCGGCTGGAGGTTGAGGGCGGCCGCGTCGGCCAGGTACGCCTCGGTGTAGTAGGCGGCGATCTCGGCCGGCGACTTGTCCTCCAGGCGGGCCGAGACCAGCATCCGGTCCTCGCCGCGGTCGAACTCCTCGTTGGTCATGTGCCCGACGTCGGTGATGTTCTGCACCTGGCGGACCTCGGTCCCGCCCGCCTCGAGGGCCCGCCGCACCAGGTCGGCGAGGAGGAAGCTGCGCAGGTTGCCGATGTGGGCGTAGCGGTACACGGTCGGCCCGCAGGTGTACATGGCGACCCGGCCGGGCGTGCGCGGCCGCACCGGCTCCTTGGCCCGGGTCAGGGTGTTGGTGACCTCCAGCACGGCATCGAGCATATGCCCTCCCCCCGACCCTGCGGCACCATGGTTCCATGGAACCGGCCGCTGCAGCCCAAACGGTCGGTGGTCGTCAGGCACACCCACCTCATCGCGGCGGGATGACCTTGGCCGCCAGGGCGCGGTCGCGGGGGATCTCGACCAGCTCGCCGCGGCGGTTGCGGACCGCGAACCGCCGCTCGTCGGCCGCCTCCAGGGGACCGACCACGTCGGCCACCTCGTCGCCGCCGGGCGCGGGACGGCGCCAGCGGACCACCACCCGCTGGCCGACGTCCTCCGGACCGATCCGGACCACGTACCGGTAGCGCATCCCACTACAGTAGGGGCGACCGACCGTCCAGCGCCCGGAGCCCGTGCCATGCCCCCCGACCCCGACGTCGTCCTGCGGCGGCTCACCGAC
>DASUPQ010000922.1 GCA_036280995.1 Actinomycetota bacterium
CCCGTACGCTGCACCCTCCAGCCGGCCGCCCTGCGGGTCCGGGTCCCCCGTGACCGTCCTGGGGTGCCCGACCCAAAGCCCATCATGGACTGGAAGCGGCTGTGGCAGATCGCCTGACCGTGACGCCCGGGAAGGACGGGCGTCGCTGAGCGGATGCGAGGACGAGGGCCATGCCTCCCGGTTCTCCAGCTCGATATCGCCGATCCGTTCCAGCCGATAGGCCTGGCTGATCTAGGGTGGAAGAAGAGCGACGGCTCGCTGGGCTCGCCCGGTTCAGGCGCCTTCGAGCGCCTCCAGTCGTCCTGACTGGATCGCCGCCGCGAACGCCTGGTAGTCGCGCTCGTTCTGGTCGGCGTAGCGCTTGGCGAAGTCAGTGATCGACCGGTCGAACTGGTCGTCCTCACCAAGGTACTCGGCGATCGCCACCGGATCCCCGGAGCGGGCATGCGCCCGCGCCAGGGTCCAGCCGCAGATGCCGGCGTAGAAGTTGAGCCCCACCGGCCTCATCGACTCGACCTCGGCCGAGCCCTTCATGTCCCGCAGCTGCCGCCAGGAGTAGTAGCGGTGGGCCTCCACCCCCTTGGTCCAGCCCAGGAAGATGTCGCTGGCCGCCTGCATCATCCGCTGGCCCTGGACCACCCGCTGGCCGGGCTGGCGGTAGCGGCTCTTGGGTAGAGGGCCCTCCAGGACCGAGGCGGTCGCCTCCTTCACCTGCAGGAACAGCGGGTCCTGTTGGTCGCGGCCTTGCAGCAGGACGATGAAGGCTCGGGTGCCGACGCTGCCCACCCCGACCACCTTGCGGGCCACGTCCACCAGCTGGAACCGCTCCAGCAGCCGGCGCTGGTCGTCGCGCAGGGTGGCCCGGTAGCCGCGGAACTGCTCGTGGATCACCTGCTCGATCTGGTCGCCGGACAGCCCATAGGTCGCCTCCAGCTCCCGGGCCGGGACCACGATCGGGGGCTGGCTGACGATCCGATACTGGCCGTCAACCAACTCGCCAAGCTTGGACAGGGCCTGCAGGCTGTCGCGGGTGTGGGCCTTGGCGACAGTCTTCTGGGCGGTCTTCGCAGCCCGCGTAGCCGCCTTGGTTGCTTTCTTTCCCGTTCTGGCTTTCGCGGCCTCGGTGGCGGCGCCGCGGACTCCCTTCATGAGCTCGTCCTCGTCCAGGTGGGCGTACCAGATGGCCAGCGTGCCCATGGCGGCGAAGCCGGCCATGGCTTCGCGGTAGGCCGCCACCGCCGCTTGTGTGGCCGCCTTGGTGTCGGCCTTGGCGAAGCCGTTGTTGCGGCCGGCGATCATGAAGCTAGCCGCCAGCCGCTTGACGTCGTACTCGAACGGCCCCGAGAGGGTCTCATCGAAGTCGTTGAGGTCGAACAGCAGCCGGCGCTCGGGCGAGGCGAAGACCCCGAAGTTGGACAGATGGGCATCCCCGCACAGCTGCACGTCCAGCCCGGCGGTGGGGGTTCCGTTGAGGTCGGTAGCCATGATCTTGGCCGTGCCCCGGTAGAAGGTAAACGGTGACACCAGCATCCGCCCGTGGCGGACCGGGACCAGGTCGGGCTCCCGGGTCGCGTTCTGCTCCTGCAGCAGCGCAACCGGGTCGGGGCGGTCGGTGGCCGGCGCCCACTCGGCGTGGCTGGATGGAGGGGTACGGTTGCGGGCCTCCTTGCCCTTGGCTCGGCGCTCATCCACGCTCGGATGCGGGACCCTGGTCCTCGCGGCCATCTGCCCGTCCCTCCCGCTTGGGTCACCTTTCCTGCCGGACTTCCATTGATAACACCAGCGAGGCGCCTGGGCAGCATCCCGTGAGTGATCCCACTCATGTGAGGCAGTCTCAAACGGGCCTGCCGGCACGACCCGAGCCTGATCCCCGCAGGTCGGCTCGAGGGTCGGCCTGGCTGTCGGAGGGCGTCGGCGGGGGACTGTCGTTGACCCCAGCGGCGTCGGCCTGTCGAGGTGCGTCAGAGCCTGGTGGCTGCCGACGGTTCGTGAGCAGCTCCGGCAGCCATCCACCACCACTCGTTGGCCAACGCCTGCGGCGGCGCTAGCGTCGCTTCATGAAGCGCTGGCCAAACTCCTTGAGCTTGCGACGGTTCACTGGCTTGCTGGCCTGTTCCTTGATCTCCTCTGTGAGCTGCTTTCCCTGGGGGCTTTGGGCGAAGTCCTTGTCATTCCGCTTGTCATTCCACCAGCCGCTACTCGGCCCCACAGGAGCGCACTGGCTGGACGACCCCCCCGACGTGAGCTGCCAGGACAGTACTCAGCCGCACGCCGTGGACGATCCGCTGCTGATCCGAAAATCGACGGTGCGTGGGCAGGCGGAAGCACCCGGCGGA
>DASUPQ010000923.1 GCA_036280995.1 Actinomycetota bacterium
GTGCGGTAGCCGCGGCGGCGGTCGGCGGCGATCGTCCCCCGGCCCCCGTCGACGTACGCGATCGAACGGTGCCCCAGCCCGGCCAGGTGGCCGACGACCTGGCCGACCCCCTCGGCGTCGGCCGTCCGGACCACGTCGACCCCACCCCCGGCGACCCGGCGCCCGATCACCACCACCGGCAGCTGCCGCCCCAGGGCGGCGAGCTGGGCGGCGGGGGCGACCGGGCCGAGGAGGACGAGGGCCTCGCAGCGGAAGTCGACCAGCGTCTCGGTGGCCCGGCGCTCGTCGCGGGTGCGGGTCACCGTGCTCAGGACGACGTCGTAGCCGCGGCCCTCGGCGGCCTCGTGGAGGTCCTCGACCAGCTCGGCGTGGAAGGGGCTGCTCACCTGCATCAGCACCCCGACCAGGTGGGTCCGCCGCCGGGCGAGCAGGCTGGCCGTCCGGTCGGGGCGGTAGCCGAGCTCGGCGGCCGCCTCCAGCACCCGATCCCGGGTGGCCGCGCTGGGGCCGGGGGCGCCCGACAGCACCATCGACACCGAGGCCGGCGACATCCCGACCCGCTCGGCGACGTCCTCGAGCCGTGGTCTGCGGGAACCTGTTGACATGTCCATGGATGGCTTGCATAGTACGGTTTGAAGCGTTTCAAATCAAGCGCTTCAAATCCTCAGGGAGGAGGCGCACCTCATGACCGACTCGTCCATCGGCGTCGCCGTCATCGGGGCCGGCATGGCCGGCCGTGCCCACGCCGCCGGGTACCGGTCGGCGTCAACCGTCTACGGCGAGGGCCTGCCGGAGATCCGGCTGGCCGCGATCGCCGACGTCAACCCCGTCTTCGCCGCCGACACCGCCCGCCGCTTCGGGTTCGAGCGGGCCGAGGGCGGCTGGGAGGCCGTGGCCGCCGCCGACGACGTCGACGTGGTCAGCGTGGTCGTGGCCAACCCGCTCCACCGCCCGATCGTCGAGGGCCTGCTGGACACGGGCAAGCACGTGCTCTGCGAGAAGCCGATGGCCCCGACCGTCGAGGACGCCGAGGCCATGGTGGCCGCGGCCAAGGCGTCGGGCCGCGAGACCGGCATCGGGTTCGTGTTCCGCCGCTCCCCCGCCATCGGCGCCATCCGGGAGCAGCTCGCCTCCGGCGCCATGGGCCGGCCCCTGCACTTCAACGGCCACTACTGGTGCGACTACGGGGTCGACCCGCGGGGCCCGATGAGCTGGCGCTACAAGGGCGGCCCGGGGTCGGGCGCCCTGTCCGACATCGGCAGCCACCTGATCGACCTGTCCGAGTTCGTCTGCGGCCCCATCCGGTCGGTCCGGGGCGCGGTGCTGTCCACCTTCGTCACCGAGCGTGCCCTCCCCGCGGGCGCGGCCGTCGGCCACGCCGCCGCCGAGCTCAGCGACGTCACCGAGCCGGTGGAGAACGAGGACCTGGTCACCTTCACGGCCACCTTCGAATCCGGCGCGACCGGCACCCTGTCGGCCTCCCGTTCAGCCTACGGCCTGGCCAACTCCCTCGGCTTCGAGCTGTTCACGTCCTCGGGCGCGGCCACCTTCGACCTGGCCCGGGCCGGCGAGTTCGGCTTCATCGACGGCGCCCCGGCCGGCCCGACCCAGGGGTTCCGCCAGGTGCTCGTCGGGCCCGCCCACCCGTACCTCACCGGGGGCCTCCCGATGGACTTCCCCGGGGTCGGCTACGGCCAGAACGACCTGTTCACCTTCCAGGCCCGGGCCTTCCTCGAGCAGGTCGCGGGGGTGGAGGGGCTGCCGAGGCTCGCCTCCTTCTCCGAGGGTCTGCGCAACATCCGCCTGCTGGACGCGGTCGTCGCCTCGGCCAAGGCCGGCGGCGCCGACGTGACCGTCGACTGACCGGGAGGACCACCATGAAGCTGGGCGCCTACACCGCCTGCCTGCACGACAAGCCCGTGGCCGAGGCCGTCCAGACCCTGGCCGGTCTGGGGCTGGACAGCGCGGAGATCAACTCCGGCGGGTTCCTGCCCCCCGTCCACCTGCCGGTCGACGGCATCCGCGCCAGCCAGGACGCCCGCGACGAGTACCTGGGGCTGTTCAGCTCGGCCGGCGTGACCCTGACCGCCCTCAACTGCAACGGCAACCCGCTCGACCCCAACCCCGCGGTCGGGCCCCTGCACGCCAAGGACGTGCGCGACTCGATCGAGCTGGCCGCCCTGCTGGGGGTCAAGCGGGTCGTGACCATGTCCGGGCTGCCCGGCTCCGACCCCGGGGCCCGCTACCCGTCGTGGACGGTCGAGCCCTGGCACAGCGTCTACCTCGACGCCCGCGACTACCAGTGGAACGAGGTCGGCATCCCCTTCTGGAAGGACATCCAGGCCCGGGCGGCCGACGCCGACGTCAAGGTCTGCATCGAGATGCACCCCCACAACCTGGTCTACAACCCGGGCACCATGGAGCGGCTGGCCACCGAGATCGACGCCACCCACGTCGGCGCCGAGATGGACCCCAGCCACCTGTTCTGGCAGGGGATCGACCCGGTCCTGGCCGTGCGCCACCTGGGCGGCCTGGTCTACAACGCGGCCGCCAAGGACACCCGCATCAACGAGGCGGCCAAGCTCAACGGCGTCCTCGACGACCGCTTCGGGCGGGTCGCCACCGACGACCCCGGCGCCCTGTCGCTGGGCGGCGACTACACCCTGAGCCGCTGGCCGGAGAGCTCCTCGTGGGACTTCGTGGCCGTGGGCCGCGGGCACGACGTCGAGTTCTGGACCGAGTTCCTGCGGGCCCTGGCCGAGATCGACCCCGACATGGCGGTCAACATCGAGCACGAGGACCAGGAGCTGGACCAGATGGAGGGCCTGCGCTCCGCGGCCGAGACCCTCCGGACGGCCGCCTCCCGGCTCGGCTGACCCGGGGTCGGAGATGGGCAGGGTCCGCTGGGGCGTGCTGTCGACGGCCGCCATCGGCCGGCTGGTGATCGAGGCCACCCGCTCTGCCGAGCACGCCGAGTTCGTGGCCGTGGCCAGCCGCGACGCCGCCCGGGCGCGGGCGTTCGCCGACGAGCTGGGGCTGGAGGCCAGCTTCGGCTCCTACGAGGAGCTGCTGGCCTTCGAGGCCGTCGACGCCGTCTACGTCCCCCTGCCGGTGTCGCTGCACACCGAGTGGACGGTCAAGACGCTGGAGGCGGGCAAGCACGTGCTGTGCGAGAAGCCGCTCGCCACCAGCGCCGCCGACGCCGCCCGCTGCTTCGACGCCGCCGAGGCGGCCGGCCGTCGCTGCGTCGAGGGCCTGATGTGGCGCCACCATCCCCAGACCACCCTGGCCCGCAGGCTGGTCGCCGACGGCGCCATCGGGCGGCTGGCGTATGTCCGAGCCGCCCTCAGCGTCAGCGTTCCCCCGGGCGACATCCGCCGCTCGGTCGCGCTCGGCGGCGGCGCCCTCGGCGACCTCGGCTGCTACTGCGCCAGCGCCATCCGCCTGTTCGCCGGCGAGCCCGAACAGGTCTGGGCCGCCCAGGTCCGCGACGGCCCCGACGGAGTCGACCTCCGCCTCGCCGCCACCCTGCGGCTGCCCGGCGACGTCCTCGCCCAGTTCGACGTCGCCCTCGACCTGACCCGCCGCGACGAGCTCGAGCTGGTCGGCACCGAGGGGATGCTCACCGTCCCCGACCCCTGGCTGTGCCGGGCCAGCCACCTGGAGCTGTCCCGCAACGGCGACCGCGAGCTCGTCCCCGTCGACCACGAGGGCGCCCTGGCCCTCACCGACCCCAACCACGACGTCTACCGGATCGAGCTCGACACCGTCTCGGCGGCGATCGCCGGAGGCGGCGACCCGTCGTTCGCCCGCCCCGACGCCATCGCCCAGGCCACCGTGCTCGAAGCCCTCCACCGTTCGGCCGAGCTCGGTACGCCGGTCGCGGTGACCAGGCCGTAACGTAGCTGCGGGACCACCTCATCATTGTATGACGATATGTGTTACAGTACTGGACATGTCCATTGCGATCTCCGTCCGGCTCGACGACGACGCCGAGCGGGCGCTGGCACTGCTGGAGGCGACCGGTCTCTCACGGTCGGAGGCGATCCGCCGTGCCCTGGTCGAGGAGGCAAGCCGGCAGCGGCGCAGTTCGGCGCTGGCGGCCGAGGCGGCGGCCCTCGAGTCAGACCCCGCTGATCGGGACGAGATGCGCGCGGTGGCCGAGTTCATGGGCGTCCTCGACGACGAATGATCCGAGGCGAGATCTACCGCATACGACCACTACGAGCGGCTGGCCATGAACAGCAGGGGACCCGATACGGCGTAGTGGTCCAGGCGAACGAGTTGCTGCCGCGTTCCGTGGTGCTGATCGCCCCCACGTCCAGGAGCGCCCGTCCGGCATCGTTCCGACCCGAGGTCGACGTTGCCGGTCAACCGACGCGCGTGCTCGTCGAGCAGGTCGGTGCGATCGACACGGCCCGCATCGGCGAGCTGGTCGGGGTCGTCACGCCCGAGGAGGCATGGGGCATCGACGAGGCCCTGCGGACAGTCCTCGGGCTGCGCTGATTCGAGCTCGACCAGCTTCTTGGCTGCTGCGGCCAGATCGGTGCTCAGCGCGTAGTGCGGGGCGGGGCGAGAACCCGCGCGTTGGTAGCAGGCGTCGATGAGGGTCACCGTGTCGGTGGAAGGCCTCCAGGACGGTCACCTCGGCCGCCGTGGCGGCGTCGCGGACCCCGCCGGCCTCGGTGGCGTTGCTGGCCGACAGATTCCCGGTCAGCACGTGCTTGCCGGCGGCGACGGCGGCCAGGTTCCAGAGGCCGTGGCTGTTGGCCAGCGGGTTGTAGACGACCTCGATCTCGGGGTCGGCGACCCCGCCGGCGTAGGTGCCGGCATGACCAGGCGGTCGCCGGTGGCGCGGGCGGGGCCGGTGATGGCAGCCCGGAGATCCGGGCGGCCCCGAGGACGCCGATGCCCAGCGGCTCCGTGCCTGTTCCCCTACCCGGTGTGAGCGAGCACGCCGCGGAGGTGCTCGGCGCTGGCCCACACGTCGGCGACCGGGCCCTCGTCCGCCGGCTCCTCGGTGAGGATGGTGTCCTGCTCCAGGACGTACCAGCCGTCGTAGCCGCGGCCGTGGAGGGACCCGACGATGGACGGCACGTCCACGTCGCCCGACCCGAGGGGGCGGTACATCCCGTCGCGTACCCCCTGGGTGTAGGTCAGCTGCCCGTCCTGGACCCGCCTGGCGAGGCGGGTGTCGACGTCCTTGAAGTGGACGTGGGCGATCCGTCCCGGGGCCTGGCGGGCCAGCTCGGCCGGGTCGGTGCCGCCGATGAGCAGGTGCCCGGTGTCCAGGCAGAGGTCGACCGAGGAGCCCTCCAGGACCCGCTGGACCTCGGGGCCGTTCTCGACCATGGTGCCGACGTGGGGGTGCAGCACCGCCCGCACCCCGCGGCTCGCGGCGAGGACGGCCAGGCGGTCGAGGTTGCCCAGCAGGACCTGCCAGCCGTCGTCGTCCAGCTCCGGCCGGCTGTCGTAGCCGTCCAGGCCGGTGACGGCCGACAGCACCAGCACGCCCGCACCCGAGGCGGCGTAGGCGTCCAGCAGCCGGTCGACCTCCGGGACCGGGTCATGGCCGGGCACGTGCAGCAGCAGCGGGGTGAACCCGCCGACCGCCTGCAGGTGGTGCTGCTCCAGGATCCGGGCCATGGCCTCGGGCCGGCCGGGCAGGAACCCGTCGGGCCCGAGCTCGGTGGCGGCCAGGCCGACCTCGCGCATCTCGGCCAGCACCCGGTCGGGCTGGAGCTGGTAGCCCCAGCCGGGCACCTCGCACACCCCCCAGGAGATGGGGGCGCCGGCGATCTTGTCCTGGGACGGCATTGGCGTTCCTCCTCTTCCTAGGTGGCCACGGCCGCGGGCCGGCGGCCGGCCAGGACGTCGGCGACCCCGCGGGCGGCGTCGGCGAAGGTGGCCGCGGTGGCGCGGCGGGTCAGCCCCATCACGTGGGGGGTGAGGACCACGTCGGGGTGGTCGAACAGGGGATGGTGCGGCGGCGGCTCGGGGTCGAACACGTCCAGGCCGACCCCGGCCAGCCGGCCCGCCCGCAGGGCGGCCAGCACGGCGTCCAGGTCCAGCAGGCCCCCTCGGCCGCAGTTGACCAGGACGGCCCCCGGCCGGACGCGGGCCAGGAGCGTCTTGCCGACCAGGTGGCGGGTCTGGTCGGTCAGGGGCGCGTGCAGGGTGAGGACGTCGCTGGCGGCG
>DASUPQ010000924.1 GCA_036280995.1 Actinomycetota bacterium
GGTTGATCGGGTGGGATTGGTTCTGGGTCGGGATCGCCGCCCTGTTGGACATCGGCCATTGGGTCGCCGGCGCCAGCCAGCGCAACCAGCTTCCCGGCAGGCGGACCACAACCGCATAGGAGCTGAACCGGAACGCCGACCGGGCAGCCCTCGGCTGGCAAGGCAGATCCCGACGGGATGTCCTTGACCGGGCTACCTCCACCGCGATCCCGAGCTGCCGACTCATGAGGTACCGGGATGGGTCCTGGGTCGACCCCGTATATGCCAGATCTCATGCGTTTGGGGTGAGGTCTCCACGGCCGCCGTCCCTCTAGGTTGACGAGAGGAACGGCACCTGGCGTGGGCGGTGATCAGGGATGGCGACCACCAACGTGGAAGCGCCGGGAGGCGCGACCGTCACCCAGCGGTGGCTGGCTCGCCTGGCCCTGGTGACCGCCGCGGCGGCCGTGCTGATGCCGCCGCTGGTGGCAGGACTTCGGCAGAGCCTGGCCTTGGTGCTGGTCGGGTTGGCCGGCCTGGCCCTGACCTTGGCCGGGGCGTGGTGGGCGCTGACCAACAAGGGCCTGGTGCGGGGCCTGGCGGTCGCGCTGGCGGTGGCGGCGCCGCTGACGGTCCTGGTGCTGTACACCCGTGCCCGGCTGACCTGGCTGGTCCTGCTGGCGTTGGGGCTGTTGGTGCTGGCCTTGGCCGCCGGCAGGGCTGCGCTGCGCCGCGATGTCATCCCCGAGAAGCTGCCGGAGTACGACGTCCCGCCGCCCCGGCGGCCGTTCATGATCATGAACCCGCGCTCCGGCGGCGGGAAGGTGGTCAGGTTCGGCCTCAAGGACAAGGCCGAGGCCCTCGGCGCCACCGTCGCCCTGCTGGAAGGGCCCGGGGTGGTGGATGTGGGTGAGCTGGCCCGCCGGGCGGTGGCCGACGGGGCCGACCTGCTGGGGGTGGCCGGCGGGGATGGGACCCAGGCGCTGGTCGCCGGCATCGCGGCCGAGCACGGCATCCCGCTGATGGTCATCTCGGCCGGCACCCGCAACCACTTCGCCCTGGATCTGGGGCTGGACCGTGAGGACCCATCCCGCTGCCTGGATGCGCTGCGCGACGGTGTCGAGCTCCATGTCGACCTGGGGTTCATCGGCGACCGCCCGTTCGTCAACAACGCCTCCTTCGGCGCCTATGCCGCCGTGGTGCAGAGCCCGGCCTACCGCGACGACAAGACCCGCACCACCCTGGACCTGCTGCCAGGACTGCTGGTCGGCCACCAGGGGCCGCGGCTGGTCGCCCGGGCCGGGAATGTGACCATCGAGGGGCCGCAGGCGGTCCTGGTCTCCAACAACGTCTACGGGATGGGCGACATCGCCGGGCTGGGGCGCCGGGCCCGGCTCGACCAGGCGACCCTGGGCCTGTTCGCCGTCACCGTCGCCAGCGCGGTCCAGGCGGCCGGCCTTGTCCGCGGGACACAATCCCGTGGGCTCACCAGGCTGGCCGGGCGCCAGGTCGTGGTCGACGCCGATGCATCCCAGATCCCGGTTGGGGTCGACGGCGAGGCGCTGGTGCTGGACACGCCCGTCCGCTGCACTGTGCAGCCGGCCGCCCTGCGGGTCCGGGTGCCCCGTGACCGTCCTGGTGTGCCCGATCCCAAGCCAATCATGGACTGGAAGCGGCTGTGGCACATCGCCCTGACCGTATCTGGCCCGGTCTCCGGGGCGGCCCGGCCACCTTGAGGAGATCTCCAACAGAAGCCGTACGCCTGCAGGAAGGATCGGGCAGGGCATGCTCAACCCGGATCTTTGGGGAAGCGAGCGCCTTGGAGGTGAAACGATATGGCCAAGAGGAACAAGCGGCAACACGAGCACGCCGACCCGCCTCCGAAGCTGAAGCGCAAGGACTACGAGCGGGAGATGCGGCGCCTGCACGGCGAGCTCGTCGCCATGCAGGAGTGGGTCAAGGCGTCGGGGGCCAAGATCTGCATCGTGTTCGAGGGCCGGGACACCGCCGGGAAGGGGGGCACGATCAAACGGATCACCGAGCGGGTGAGCCCGCGGGTGTTCCGGGTCGTTGCCCTGCCCACCCCGACCGAGCGCGAGAAGACCCAGATGTACATCCAGCGGTACCTCCCGCACCTTCCGGCCGCTGGCGAGGTCGTGATCTTCGACCGCAGCTGGTACAACCGCGCCGGCGTCGAGCGGGTGATGGGCTTCTGCAAGCCGGAGGAGACCGAGCGGTTCCTCGAGCTGACGCCATCGGTCGAGAAGACCATGGTCGACTCGGGGATCCTGCTCCTGAAGTACTGGCTGGAGGTCGGCCCCGACGAGCAGACCCGGCGGCTGGAGAGCCGCATCGAGGACCCCCGCAAGGTCTGGAAGCTGTCGGACATGGACCTGAAGTCCTACAGCCGCTGGTACGACTACTCCCGGGCCAGGGACGCCATGTTCGCCGCGACCGACACCGCCTGGGCGCCCTGGTACGTCGCCCGCACCGACGACAAGAAGCGGGGCCGGCTCAACCTCGTCAGCCACCTGCTGAGCCAGGTCCCCTACAAGCCACTCGCCCACAAGGACGTCACGTTGCCCAAGCGGCAGCCGGCCCGAGGCTACCTGGAGCCGGACCTCCCGTTGCACCACATCCCCACGCCGTTCTGAACGGCGGCGTCTTGCGGGCCAGGTCGTGACCGAGACGGTCGTCCGAGCCGGCGGCGGGATCGTCTGGCGCCGTGGCCAGGGCGGCGTGGTCGAGATCGTCCTGATCCACCGGCCGGCCTATGACGACTGGTCGTTCCCCAAGGGCAAGCTCCACCCGGGTGAGACCGAGGCCCAGGCGGCGCTGCGCGAGGTCGAAGAGGAGACGGGGCTGCGCTGCCGGCTGGGCCGGGAGGTCGGGACCGCCGCCTACCGTGATCCCAAGCGGCGGCCCAAGACCGTCCGCTACTGGGAGATGACCCCGGCCGCGGGCACGCTGGGAGCGGCCAACGAGGTCGACGACGCCCGCTGGGTGCC
>DASUPQ010000925.1 GCA_036280995.1 Actinomycetota bacterium
TGCGGCTGCACCTGGAGCGGCCCCTGGTCCTCGACGCCTTCGAGCCGCTGGTCCTGCGGGACAGCGGCCGCGACGAGACCGTCGGCGGGGGCCTGGTCCTCGACCCGTTCCCGCCCGCGGCCGTCCGCGGCACCGCGGCCCGGCTCCGCCGCACCGAGGAGCTGGAGGCCCGCGAGGCCGCCGGCCGCTCCGGCCTGCCGGGGCGGGTCCTGGCCGAACGCGGCGTGGTCCCCCTGGCCGAGCTCCCCCGCCTCGCCGCCGTCGCCCCGGACCGCCTCCCGGCCGCCCTCGCCGCCGCCGGCCCCGGCGTCGTCACCTCCCGGACCCTGGCCTGGACCCGGGCCGCCTGGGATGCGGCGGCGGCGGGCGCCGTCGAGGCGGTCGAGCGGCGGCACCGGGACGACCCGTCCGCGGCCGGCCTGCCGGCCCAGGCGGCCCGGGCGGCCGCCCTCGCCCCTGGCTGGCCGGCCGCGGCCGGCGCCGAGGTGGTGGAGGCGCTGGTCGCCGACGGGCGGCTGGTGGCCGACGGCCCGGCCCTGCGCCTGCCCGGGCACGGATCGCGCCTCGGCCCGGCTCAGCGGGCGCTGCGGGCCAGGGTCGAGGCCGCCCTGGACGAGGCCGGGGTCGGGCTGCTCGGTGACGCCGCCCTGGCCGAGCTCGGCGCCGACCGCAAGGCGGCCGCCCTGCTGGTCCGCCTGGGGGTGCTGGTCCCGGTCGCCCCCGGCGGCTACCTGGGCCGCTCGACCCTGGAGGCGGCGGTCGAGACCCTGCGCCGCAGCTTCCCCGACGGCCGCCCGTTCGCCGCCACCGAGGCCAAGGAGGCCCTCGGCACGACCCGCCGCACCGCCATCCCCCTCCTGGAGCACCTCGACCGCACCGGCGTCACCATCCGCCAGGGCGACCTCCGCCGCCTGGCCTGACGGGCCGGCGGTCGGGCATGGCCGACGGTGGCCGGATGCGCCACCATAGCGCCCATGAGTACGACCGCCCCGACGCGCGAGCGCACCACCGAGCGCGACGACGTCACCGAGCCGGACATCCCCTGGGTGGTGATCGTCTGGAACGACCCGGTGAACCTGATGTCCTACGTCGTGTTCGTGCTCCAGAAGCTGTTCGGCTACGACCGGGAGAAGGCGACCCGGCTGATGCTGGACGTCCATCACAAGGGCAAGGCGGTGGTGTCCAGCGGCCCCAGGGAGAAGGCCGAGTTCGACGTCTACCGCCTCCACGGCCACGGGCTCTGGGCGACCATGCAGAAGGACCGCTAGCCCGTTGGCCGGTTCCTTCAAGCGGATCGGCGCCGACCGGGTACGGGTCCGGCTGGGCCACGACGAGGTCGCCGTGCTCCGCGGCCTTCCCGACCAGCTCCGCACCGTCCTTGGCGAGGGCGAGGACGAGCCCGTCAACCAGCGCCTGTTCCCCCCGGCCTACCTGGACGTGGCCGACATCGAGCACGACGCCGAGTACCACCGCCTCATGCACGACGACCTGGTCAAGGAGAAGCTGGCCAACCTCGACCTGGTCACCGGCACCCTCGCCCGGGGCACGACCTCGGTCCGCCGCTGGACGGTCGAGCTCACCGACGAGGAGGCCACCGCCTGGCTGGGCGTCCTCAACGACCTCCGCCTCGCCCTCGGGATCCGCCTCGACATCACCGAGGACTACGACGGCGACGTCGACCCCACCGACCCCCGCGCCCCCGCCTTCCGCCTCCTCAGCTACCTGGGATGGCTGGAGGAGCAGCTCCTGGACGCCCTCCAGACCTGAGCCGGCGACTCAGGGCTTGGCCGAGAGGCCGGTGCAGCGGCGGAGGGACTGCCAGGAACTGACGGCGCGGGTGGCGGCGGCGCCCTGGAGGGGGATGGGGATGCCGCCGGAGATGGTGGCGGGGACCCAGCGGGAGGCGGTGACGGCGCGGCCTTGCGTGGTGAGGAGGAGGACGCCGCTCTGGGCGGTGAGGCCGCCGCGGGAGTAGAAGACGAAGTTGCCGAGGCCGTAGTGGACGTAGGCGCCGCGCAGGTAGCCGCCGCCGAGGAGGATGTGGGCGTGGGAGCCGACGACCACGTCGGCGCCGGCAGCGACCAGCTTGGGGGCGAGGGCGCGCTGGCGGTCGATCGGGCAGTTGACCAGCTCCCGGCCCCAGTGGAGGTCGACGACCACGGTGTCGGCCGATGCCCTGGCCTCGCGGACTGCGGCCAGCAGGGTGGCCTCCTCGTAGGCCGAGGCCATGCCGGGCTTGTCGTCGCCGGCGGTCCAGGCGGCGGCGAGGCTGCTGTCGAGCACCTGGGTGGCGCCGATCACGGCGATGCGCTGGCCCTTGACGGTGACCAGGTGGGCCCGGTAGGCCTCCTCGGCGTTGCGGCCGACCCCGACAACGGGGAACTTGGCCGCCTTGGCCGCGGCCAGCGAGTCGCGCAGGCCGACCTGGCCGAAGTCCAGGCCGTGGTTGTTGGCCATGCTGGCGACGTCGACCCCGGCCTTGTCCAGGGCGGTGAGGGCGGACGGCGGGGCCCGGAAGGTGAAGTCCTTGGGGGCGGGGGTGCCGCGCTCGGTGATGGCGGTCTCGAGGTTGACCACGGCCAGGTCGGCCCGGCCCAGGACCCCGGCGATCGGGCCGAGGGTGGTGGCCGGGTTGGTGGCCAGCCGGGACTCGATCGCGCCCTCGAAGTGGACGTCGCCCCCGAAGGCGAGGGTGACCGGCTCGCCGGTCGGCTCCCGGCTGGCGCCGGCCCGCTTGGGCGCGGTGGTGGTCGGTCGGGCCGTGGTCGCCGTCGGCTCGGGGGCGGCGGTCGTCTGGGTCGCCTGGCTGGCCGGCTCGGGGTCGCCGCCGCCGCCGCACGCGCTCAGCAACAGCAGCGCCGCCACGGTCAGCGAGGCGACCAGGTGGCGGCGCGTGGGGGACGGTGGGCGGTGGGGTGGACAGGGCACAGCGGACTCCAGGATGCGGCGCTCGGGGAAGCGCCGCCTAGCCTCGCACGCGGCGGGCCGGTCCCGCCAGGGGGGTCAGCGGCCCAGCGGCGGGTGGTACAGCCGGGTCGGCCCGATCGTGTCGTGGCGCGACGGCAGCAGCAGGCTGAAGAACTGGCCGAGCACGTCGTTGGCCCTCGAGGCCGTGTCGCGTGGCCACAGCAGCCGGCCAAGGCGCCCCCGCGAGCGGCGGCGCCTCCGCTTGGACGCCTGTACCTGCCGGAACCGCTCGGCGTCGGCGTGCAGCTCGGCGATGCGCTGGTAGCTGAGCTCCTGGTTCATGTCCTCCCAGCTCATGGCGACCTCCTCCTCGATCTAACACCAGTAATCAGTCTACACTGGTGTTGCCCTTGCTGCAACCGCTAAAATATGATCACTGGTGTTTGGTTAGGAGGATGTCAGATGGAGACGACGGCAGGCGACGAGACCATCCCGAGGGAGCTCGTGGCCGTGCAGGCGCTGGTCAACACCATCGACCTCGAGGACGACGACGACCGGCTGGACAGCCCGGACGCGCTCCGGCGGTTCCTGGCCGGCCAGGGGCTGCTGGACGCCTCCGAGCCGGTCGACCAGGCCGATCTGGCCATGGCCGTCGAGCTGCGCGAGGCCCTGCGGGCGATGCTGCGGGTCAACCACGGCGAGCCGCTCGACCCGGACGCGCTCCAGGTCGTCAACCGGGCCGCGGCCGAGCTCCCGCTCCAGGTGGCCTTCGACGGCGCCGGGCGGCCGGTGCTCGGCCCCGGCACGGCCGGCTGCCGGGGCGCCCTGGCCGCGCTGCTGGCCGGGGTCGCCCAGGCCCACGCCCAGGGCACCTGGGAGCGGCTCAAGGCGTGCTCGGCCGCCTCCTGCCAGTGGGCCTTCTACGACCGGTCCAAGAACCGCTCGGGCCGCTGGTGCTCGATGCAGACCTGCGGGAACCGCACCAAGACCCGCACCTACCGCAGCCGCCGCCGCGCCGGGACCTGACCGCCCTTGGAACAGCGGTCACGTCCCGGAGACGCGGCCGCTGTCTAGGCCACCTCGACGATCGCCTCGACCTCGACGGGGACGCCGAGGGGGAGGGCGGCGACGCCGACGGCCGCCCGGGCGTGGCGGCCGGCGTCGCCGAACACCTCGCCGAACAGCTCGCTGGCCGCGTTGACCACCTTGGGGGCGTCGGTGAACTCCGGGGCGCTGGCCACGAACCCGGTCACCTTGACGATCCGCCGCACCCGGGAGAGCTCGCCCAGCTCGGCCTTGAGGGCCGCGACCACGTTGACCGCGCAGGTGCGGGCGGCGGCGCGTCCGGCCTCCAGGTCGACGTCGGCGCCGAGGTGGCCCAGGTGGGTCGGCTTGCCCTCGACCGTCGGCACCTGCCCCGAGACGTAGACCAGGTTGCCGGTGCGGACGGTCGGCACGTAGGCGGCGACCGGGGCGGCCGGGGCGGGGAGGTCGACGCCGAGCTGCTGGAGGCGCTCCTCGGGGGTTGGCATGGGGGCTCCTTCCTGCGGCCGGCGCGGGTGCCGGCAAGCCTATACGGCGAAGAACGCGCGCACGTCCTCGATCGACCGGGTGAGCCGGGCCGGGGGCAGGCTGGCCAGCAGGGCGGCGCGGTAGCCGGCGTCGGCCAGGCGCCGGTCGAGCACGGCCATGACGCCCCGGTCGGTCTCCGAGCGGACCAGGCGGCCGAGGGCCTGCTGCAGGGAGACGGCGGCGGCCGGCAGCCAGACCTCGGAGAAGCGGGAGCCGCCGGCCCGCTCGACCCGCCGGCCTCGCTCGGCCAGCAGGGGGTCGTCGGGCCGGGGGAACGGCAGCCGGTCGAGCACCAGCAGCGACAGGCTCTCGCCGGGCACGTCGAACCCCTCGAAGAAGGTCCGGGTGGCCACCAGCACGCTGGCCACCTCGTCGCGGAAGCGGGCGGCCAGGCGGGCCGGGACGTCGTCGCCCTGGACCAGCACCTCGTAGGGGAGCTGGGCCAGGGCGGCGGCGAACGACTCGACCGCCCGCCAGGAGGTGCAGAGCACCAGGGCCCGGCCCCGGGCGGCGTCGACCAGGGAGGCGAGCTCGTGCTCGGCCGCGGCCTGGAACCCGTCGGAGGAGGGCTGGGGCACGGACCGGGGCACGTAGAGCAGGGCGTTGCGCTGGAAGTCGAACGGGGAGGAGGCGACCACGGTGGCCGGCTCGCCCACCCCCAGGGCCCGGGCCGCGACCTCCAGGCGCCCGGCCACGGCCAGGGTGGCCGAGCACGCGACGGTGGCCGGCACCCGGTCCCACAGCACGCCCTCCAGCACCGGACCCGGCTCGACCAGCGCCGACCGGATCACCCTGCTCCCGCTCCGCCCCTCCTCCACCCAGACGGCCAGGTCGGAGGCGGGCCCGCCCGGCCGCGCGGGCTCGCCTCCCTGGTCGCCCTGGGCGGCCGGGACGGCGGTGAGGCGCCCCAGGTCGCGGGCGAGGGCGCGGAGGCGGCGGCGGGCGGCGAGCAGGGCGGTGGCCTCGTCGTCGGGGTCGCCCAGGTCCTTGAGGGTGGCGAGCATGGTCTGGAGGTCGTTGCCGAGGGGGGTGAGGGCGGCGGCCAGGGTGGCGTGGGCCCGGCCGCCGGGCTGGACGGGACCGGGGTACAGGTCGGCGGCCAGCTCGGTGTACCGGCCCCGGAGGCGGCGGGACCAGTCGGTGTGCATCCCGGCCGCCTTGGCGGCGGCGTCGGCGGCCGCCCCGGCCCGGCCCATGCGGGCCGCGGTCACGGTGACGCCGTAGAGGTCGGCGGCGTGGTCGGCCAGCCGGTGGGCCTCGTCGACCACGATCACGTCGACCTCGGGCAGCATCACCCCGGGGGCGTCGGACATCGCCCGCAGCTCCAGCTCGAGCAGGAGCAGGTGGTGGTTGGTCACGACCACGTCGACGTCGCGGGCCTGCTCCCGGGCCCGCTCGGCGAAGCAGCGCTGGTGGAAGGCGCAGCCCTTCTGCCCCGGGCAGTCCTCGCCGCTGGTCGAGACCAGGTCCCAGACGTCGTCGCGCACCCCCGGCGGGGCGTCCAGGCGGCTCCCCGTGGTCGACTCGACCGCCCAGGAGGCCACCTCCAGCGCCGCCTCCTCGGCGGGCGTGGCGGCCAGGCGGGTCGCCGCCACCAGGGCCTCGATCCGTGCCCAGCAGGCGTAGTTGCCGCGGCCCATGGCCAGGGCGAAGGTGGTGTCGAAGGCCTCGGCGAGCCGGGGCAGGTCGCGCTCGACCAGCTGCGACTGGAGCGCCTTGGTGGCGGTGGCGACGATCGCCCGCCGCCCGGCGGCCACGATCGGGACCAGGTACCCGAGCGACTTGCCGACCCCGGTCGGGGCGTGGACCAGCAGCGGCGCCTGGGCCTCGAGGGCCTCGGCGACGGCGCTGGCCATGCGCCGCTGGGCCGCCCGCTCGGTCAGGCCGGGCAGGGCGTCGAAGGCGGCCTCGAGGTCCATGGCGCGAACCTAGCGGGCGACCGCGACATCGCGGTCGCTCCGCCCACAGGGCCTAGGCGCCCTTTGGCCGCTTGAAGAAGGCGATCGTGCCGCCGACCTCGGCGGTGTGGACCGCGACCAGCTCCCAGCCGTCGTCGCCCCAGTTGTCGAGGATCTGCTTGGTGTTGTGGGGCAGCAGCGGGACGGTCGCGTACTCCCAGGCGGTCATCGGCACTCCCTTGGCTCGCTTCGGCTACCGGCCAGGGGGGGAGGCTACCGGTCAGCCGGCGCGGCGGGCCAGGAGCTGGCGGCGCTCGTACTCGTTGAGCCCACCCCAGATGCCGTGCGGCTCGCGGACCAGCAGGGCGTACTCGCGGCACTCGACCAGGACCGGGCAGGTACGGCAGATCGCCTTGGCGGCGGACTCGCGGGCCAGCCGCTCCTCCTTGCGCTCCAGGTGGTTGGGCGCGAAGAACAGGTTGGAGACCGGGCCCTTGCAGGCGGCACGGTACTGCCAGCCGATCTGGAGATCCGTCGACGACAGGTCGCCGCCGGTGGCGGCGCCCGATGAGGTGGCCATGCCGATGTTCCTTCCTCGCCCCTATGCTCTCGCGTCACCCTCGGGCCGTCGTGAGCCGGGCACACCGCTCGCGGTCTGGTCGAGCGGCTCCGGAACGCAGCGTAACCCACGGCACCTGCGGCCTCAATCTCCAGGCAGTAACGCTTTTGTTGCGGCCCAGGTATCGCACGACGGCCTTCAACTGGGCGTAAAAGGGGACTAGCCGGGGCGGCCGTTGCCCGGCCCCGGCTGGCGCCCCTCCTCCGGTCCCGGCGGGCTCTGGGACGGGGGCGCCGGCGACACCGCCGGGGGCGCGGCCGGGAGGCCGTTGCCCTGGTCGCCCCGTCCCCCGAACATCCCCAGCAGCTCGATCGGGATCGGCATGACCAGGGTCGAGTTCTGCTCGGTGGCCACGGCGGTGACCGTCTGGAGGAAGCGGATCTGCATGGCCTGAGGGTTCTTGCTCAGGATCACGGCCGCCTCGGCCAGCACCCGCGAGGCCCGCAGCTCGGCGTCGGCCGAGATCAGCAGGGCCTTGGCTTCGCGCCCGGCCTCGGCCTCGCGGGCCATGGCCCGGCGCAGGTCGTCGGGCAGGTCCACGTCCTTTACCTCGACCGAGAGGACCTCGACCCCCCAGTCGTGGGTGACCCGGGCGATGATCCCGTGCAGCTCCCGGTTGATCGCCTCGCGCTCGCTGAGCAACGTCTCCAGGTCGTACTTGCCGAGGCTGGCGCGGAGGTTCGTCTGGGCGGTCTGGCTGACCGCGAACAGGTAGTTCTGCACCCTCACGACCGCGGGGACCGGGTCCACCACCTTGGCGTAGATCACGGCGTCGACCCGCATGGTGACGTTGTCCTTGGTGATCACGTCCTGGGGCGGCACGTTCATGGCCACCGTCTGGATGGTGACCTTGCGCATCCGGTCGATGCCGAACGGCAGCAGGATGATCAGGCCGGGCCCCTTGGGCCTGCCCCGGACGCGGCCCAGCCGGAACACCACCCCGCGCTCGTACTCCTGCAGCACGTGGACCATGGAGATGACGCCCCAGATGATCAGGGCGATCACGGCGATGACGATCAGGACGACCACCCAGGTCTCCATGGCCTGTCCCTCCCGTCCAGGTCGTCCGGTTCCGGAGCGCTGCGCTTAGTTTGTCACAGGATGTGGACGACCGGACCCCTCGCGGCCGAGGTCGGTGACCGGACCCTCGGCGAGGCCGCCGGCGCCCCCGGTGAACAGGCGCCAGAAGGCGTCGGCGGCCAGGATGAACGGCAGGTAGCCGAGGTAGCCGAGGATCGGCATCTCGAACATCGGGAAGAAGCCGACGTACGGGATGCGGTACTGCCAGAACGGCAGGGCGCCGAAGTTCCACAGCTCCCACAGGATGCCGGTGCCGAGACCGGCCACGGCCAGCAGCAGCACCGGCCCGGCGCGGCCCCGGCGGACCAGGCCGATGATGCTCGGCCGGCCGCGCAGCTCGGCGATCCCGTCCAGCACGGCCAGCGGGGCCAGCCAGACCAGCGGGTAGGTCTGGTCGGGGAACAGGTACAGCAGGGGCACGCAGGCCAGGCCGGCGACGACCAGGGCGGTGGCGGTCCAGGACGGCAGCGGGATGGCCGGCGGGTGCGGGAACCGCACGAAGGAGCGCAGCAGGTCGCGGGACTCGGCCAGCGCCGGCAGCACGAACAGGAACGAGATGGTCTTGAGGATGACGTGGGCCTGCCCGCCGTAGACGGTGGTGCCGACGTACTTCCAATTCTCCAGGCGCCAGTTGGCGATCTCGAAGGCCCACCAGAAGGGCGCGCTCAGGGCGAACATGGCCACCACCCGCCAGCCGCCGCCGTGGAGCAGGGAGTGGCCGGCCCGCGCCCAGACGACCGCGTCGGCGGCCAGGATGAAGCCGCTCCAGACAAGGTCGAACCAGTAGCCGCGGAACGGCTCGACCTCGGCCAGGCTGGTCCCCCAGCCGAAGGCAACGACGGCCAGGCCCGCGACCAGCTGCAGGGCCACGAGGCGGCGGTCGGGCGGGCGGCGGCCGGTGCCGGCGTCCCCCGCACGCTCCCTGGTGTCCTCCCGCCTACTCACGGCCGGCCGGCTCGGCGACGGAGGTGGCGCGGCGGCCACGGCGGCGGGTGGGCCGGACGGCGGAGGGGTCCTCGGGGTCGACCTGGAGGATGCCGTCGACCACCGCCGACACGCGGATCCGCTGCCCGGTGCCGAGGCTGCCCTCGCCCGTGGCCAGCCGGGCCCGCCACATGGCGCCGTCGACCACCACGATGCCGCCCGGGTTCAGCATGCTGCGCACGACCCCTCTGGATCCGACCAGGGCCTCGGTGCCCATCGGCACCTGGCGCTGGGAGCGCAGGATCACGGTCAGGATGACCACGAACCAGGCCAGCGACCACAGCACCCCGAGGACGGCCAGCCGGCCGTCGACCCGCAGCAGCGGCGAGGGGCTGGAGAACAGCCACCAGGAGCCGGCGGCGGTCAGCCCGGCCGCCCCGGCCGTGGCCAGGCCAAGGCCGCCAACGGCGGCGTCGACCGTGAACAGGGCCTGACCGGCCAGGAGCAGGGCCAGGGCGAGCCAGTTGGTGGGCAGGATGGCCAGCGCGAACGCGGCCAGCAGGGCGCAGACCAGCCCGGCCGCCCCGGCGACCCCGAACCCCGGCTGGAACCACTCGAAGGAGAGGCAGGCGGCCGCGGCCAGGAGCAGCAGGTAGGCCAGGGTCGGGTTGGCCAGGCCGTGCATGACCCGGTCGAGCAGGGAGCGGGACAGGAACCGGACCTGGAAGCCGGTCACCTCGAGCGGGCGGCCGTCGGCCTCCTGGCCGTCGAGCCGCCGCACCGCGTCGGGCAGGGACTCGGCCTGGTAGTCGGCCAGCCCGGCCGCCTCCGCGGCCGCCCCGCCGAGGGTCGCCCCTCGGACCGCCGGCGGGAGCCCGGAGCGCGCGAACAGCGCCGCCTCGGCCGCGGGGTCGCGGCCCTTGCCCAGCTCGGCCGGGAGCGCCGGCCCGATCCGGGCGTCCCTGGCCACCCCGACCACGTCGGCCCCGGCGAGCACGAACGTCGCCGCCCCGGCGGCCTCGGCGGACCGCGGCCCGACCCACACCGCCACCGGCAGCCCGGCCGCGGCCACCACCTCCCGGACCTCGCCCGGGTCGACCCCGAGCCCCCCGAAGCTCGACAGCTGGACGAGGAACACCCGCGCCCCCCGGCGCTCGGCCCCGGCCAGGTCGTCCCGGAGCGCCCCGAGCACGCTGGCGTCCAGCACCCCCGACGCCTCGAACACCTCGACCACCGGCCCCTGGGCCTGCCCCCGCGCGGGCAGCAGCCCGACGGTGGCCAGCAGCGCACCGGCAAGACAGAGGAGGGAGGCGGCTCGTCGCATCGCCCCCAGCGTAGCCGACCCCGGTACCGAGGCGCCCCACCCCGCGGCCCACCGCCGCGCGGTCACGCCGGAACCCGGCCCGCCGATGCCGGGGCCCCCGGTGGGGGCTATCCCGGGACGCGAGCTGGTGCTCCCGGTTGTCCACAGGCCCCTGGCGGCTACGATGGCGCGCATGCTCAAGGTGCTCGAAGGTTCGCGGCTGCTCGTGGTCACCGGCAAGGGTGGGACCGGGAAGACCACGGTGGCGGCCGGTCTCGCCGTGGCCGCGGCCGGGCGGGGACGGCGGGTGCTGGTCGCCGAGGTCGAGGGCCGGCAGGGGCTGGCCGGGCTGTTCGGGCGAGGGGCGCTGGACCACCGGGAGGCGCGGGTCGCCGACGGGGTCAACGCGCTGGCCATCGACCCTGACGAGTCCCTGCGCGAGTACCTGGCCCGGTACGGGTTCGCGCCGCTGGCCAGGCTGCTGACCTGGGCGCATCTCAACCGCTTCATCACCGCGGCCGCGCCCGGGCTGGGGGACGTGCTGCTGGTCGGGAAGGTGTGGGAGGCGGCGACCCGGACCGGTCCCGGTGGGTCGGGCGCCTACGACCTGGTCGTGCTGGACGCGCCGCCGACCGGGCGGGTGGTGCCGTTCCTGCGGGCGCCGGAGACGGTGGCCGAGCTCGCCCGGGTGGGGCCGATCCGGCACCAGGCCGACCGGGTCCGGGCCCTGCTCGACGACCCCGGGCAGACGGCGGTCGTCCTCACCTGCCTGCCCGAGGAGCTGCCGGTGACCGAGACCCTGGAGGGGGTCGCGGCCCTCAAGGAGGCCGGGCTGCCGGTGGCCGGCGTGGTCGCCAACCAGGTCACCGGCGACCGGCTGGGCGGGCGCGCCGGGCGGCTGGCCGCTCTGGCCAGGGACCCGGCGCCGCTGGCCGCGGCCGCGGCCGCGGCCGGGGCCAAGCTGGACGGGGCGGCCCTCGCGACCCTGGTCGGCGAGGCCCGCGACCGCCAGCGCCAGGTCACGCGGGAGCGCCGCCTGCTCAAGGAGCTGCGGGATGGGCTGGACGGGCTGCCCATGGTCGAGCTGCCGTTCCTGGCCGGCGGCGCCGGCGGCCTCGCCGAGGTCCGCACCCTCGCCAGCCACCTGACCCCGGGCGCCCCAGCGGATGCCTCAGGTAGCGCCTCCGCGGGCGCTGAGGCGGGGCTGTGGACGGCGCCGAGCACCCAATCCGGCCGCCGGCCACCCTCCCGTTCGGGTGCCCCACCAACCCAGGGTCCGGGTGCCACGCACCCTGAGGCCGAGACCGGGGAGGCCGGCAGGTGACCGCCCGGGCCGCGGGCACACCGAGGACCACCCGAACCAGGGTCGCGGCCAAGACCACCCGGCCGACCCGGCGGGCGGCTACGACGGTCGTTCCCGGGCCGGGGTCGCCGTTGGGGGAGCTGGCGCGGGAGGCGCGGATCATCGTCTGCTGCGGGTCGGGGGGCGTGGGCAAGACCTCGACCGCGGCCGCGGTGGCGCTGTGGGCGGCGGAGACGGGGCGGCGGACCTGCGTGCTCACCATCGACCCGGCGCGGCGGCTCGCCCAGGCCCTCGGGCTGGACCTGCTCTCCAACACGCCTAGGCCGGTCCGGGCCAAGGGGCTGCCGGCCCGGGGGCCGGGGAGCCTGGACGCGATGATGCTGGACATGCGCCGCACCTTCGACGAGGTGATCGAGCGCTACGCCCGCGACACCGAGCAGGCCGACCGCATCCTGGCCAACCGGTTCTACCAGCGGCTGTCCTCCACCCTGGCCGGCACCCAGGAGTACATGGCCATGGAGAAGCTGTACGAGCTGCACGAGTCCCAGCGTTACGACCTGCTGGTGGTCGACACCCCGCCGACCCGCTCGGCGCTCGACTTCCTCGACGCCCCCGACAACCTGAACGAGCTGCTGGACGCCCGCGCCTTCCGGCTGCTGATCGCCCCGGCCCAGCGGATCGGGCGCGGCTACCTGCGCGGGCTGAACCTGGCCACCACGGCCATGACCAAGATGGTCCGGCGGGTCACCGGGTCGGAGCTGCTGGCCGAGGTCGGCGAGTTCTTCGCCGCCTTCGAGGGCATGTACGACGGCTTCAAGGAGCGCGCCGGGCTGGTCTACGACCAGCTCAAGCACCCGAGCACGGCGTTCGTGGTGGTGGCCACGCCCGACGGGGCGGCGCTGCGCGAGGCCGCCTACTTCGCCGGCCGCCTGGCCGCCGACCGCATGCCGCTGGGCGCGCTGGTCGTGAACCGCATCCACCGGGCGGGGCCGGTCCCCGAGGTCCCGGCGGCCGCCCGCCGCCGCCTGGCCGCCGATGGGGCCGACGGCCGCCTGCTGGCCGACCTGCTGGAGCTGCACGACGGCCTGGAGGCGCTGGCCGCGGCCGAGCAGCGCCGCGTCCGCGACCTGCTGGACAGGGTCCCGAACCTGGGCGTGGTCCAGGTCCCCCTGCTCGCCGACGACGTGCATGACCTGCCAGGGCTGCGCAGATTAGGCGCGCACCTCTTTGCCTGACGCCGTCCCTGGTTCATTCGGGGGGGAGTCCTCCCCCCCGAACCCCTCCAGGATCCGCTCCACCTCGTCCAGCACCTCGCTGCGGACCCGGCCCGGGTCGTCGCTGCGGGTGTCGACCCAGAAGGTGAGGCGCAGGGCACGGCCGTCCTGGCCCAGGTTCTGGGTGAGCAGGCGGGGCGCGGGGTCGTCGCTGACCCCCTCGACCCCGGCCGCCGCGGCCAGCACCAGCTCCCGAGCCCTGGCCACGTCCTGGCCGTAGGGGACCTCCAGCGGCACCATGACCCGGCGGCGCATGGTCGCGGTGGCGTTGGTCAGGACCTGGGTGAACAGCAGCTTGTTGGGGACCAGGACGAGCTGGCCGTCGGGGGCGCGCAGCCGGGTCGCCCGAACCCGGATCTCCTCGACCTCGCCCTCGGCCTCGGCGATGGCGATGTGGTCGCCCTCGGTGAAGGGGTGCTCCAGCAGGAGCACGATGCCGGCGCTGAAGTTGCTGACGATGTCCTGGAGGGCGAAGCCGAGGGCGACGGTGGCCAGCCCCAGGCTGCCGATGAGGACGCCGAGGTTGACCCCGCCGATGGAGAGGGCGACGACCAGCCCGATCGCCACCGTGGCGTAGAAGGCCAGGGTGGCCACCACCACCCGGACGTGGCGCTCGGCGTCGGCGCGGACCAGCGCCCGCTCCATCCCCCGGCGCACCAGCCGGGCCACCACCACGGTGAGCACGAGGACGATCAGCGCGCCCAGCAGGTTCGGCAGCTGATCGACGAAGGCGTAGGCGAACTGGCGGAACGCCTCCTGCAAGCGTTCCAGCGGGCGGCCTCCTCATAACGTTCGGGCGTCGAATTGCCCCTGCCGATCGACCACCCTATATCATCCGATGAGCATGGCCGACGCCCCGATCCCTGCGCCGCCAGCCCGTCTCTCCCGCGGTCGTGCAGCCTCCGTGGTGGGCGGTCGGCTGGTGCTGATCGTCGCCCTGATCACCGGCGTCGCCCTCGTCGCCAGCGTGGCCGCGCTCCCCCTGGTCGTCCCGGCGGGCGGCCTGGCCAGGGACACGGCCAACAAGCTGGTCGACGTGCCGCCGCTCCAGGAGGCCCTGCCCGACCCGGCCCAACGCTCGATCATCTACGCCGCCGACGGCAAGACGGCCCTGGCCACCATCTGGCTGGACGAGAACCGCAAGGTGGTCGGCCTCAAGAACATCCCCAAGCGGGTCCGCAACGCCGTCATCGCGATCGAGGACGACCGGTTCTACGAGCACGAAGGCGTCGACTTCCGCGGCATCGCCCGGGCGGCCGTGACCGACCTGCGCTCGCGCCGGATCGCCCAGGGCGGCAGCACCCTGACCCAGCAGCTGGTCAAGCTCACCATCACCGGCAACTCGCGGACCCTCGACCGCAAGCTGCGCGAGGCCATCTACGCGGTCGAGCTGGAGCGGCGCTACAGCAAGGACGAGATCCTCCAGTACTACCTGAACCAGGCCTACTTCGGCGAGGGGGTCTACGGCATCGCCACCGCCGCCCAGCACTACTTCGGGAACAGCTCGATCAAGTTCGTCACCCTCGGCCAGGCGGCCTCGCTGGCGGCGACCATCGCCGCCCCCGAGCGGTACAAGCCGACGGCCAGGAAGGCCAACAAGGACCGGCGCAACCTGGTCCTCGACCGCATGCTGGAGCTCGGCATGGCCACCCCCAAGGAGGTGGCCAAGGCCAAGAAGGAGAACATCAAGGTCAACCGGTACACGCCCCCCAGACGTCAGCCCTACTGGCAGCGCTACATCGTCAACCAGCTCCTGAACGACCCCAGGTACAACAAGGCCCTTGGCAAGGTCGGCACCGACGAGCGCAAGCGCAAGGTGTTCCAGGGCGGCCTGCGCATCTACACCACCCTTCAGCGCCCCAAGCAGGCCATGGCCACCAACGCCGTCCAGGGCCAGATGGACCGGTTCCGCGGCGACCCGGCCGGGGCGCTGGCCAGCGTCGAGCCCAGCACGGGCCGGATCGTCGCCCTCTACGGCGGCCGAAGCTTCAAGAAGTCCCAGGTCGACCTGGCCACTGCCCAGGGCGGCACCGGCTTCCAGCCGGGGTCGGCGTTCAAGATGTTCTTCGTCGTGGCCGCCCTGGAGAAGGGCATCTCCCCCGGGATCGTCATGCCCGGCCCGGCCCAGATCACCATCCCCGACCGCCGCTGCTACACCGGCTTCAACCAGCCCTGGACCCCCGGGAACGCCGGCGACTCCAGCGCCGGGACCTACAACATGTACGGGGCCACGGCCAACTCGGTGAACACCTGGTTCGCCCAGCTCGCGGTGAAGGTCGGCCCCGAGCGGGCGGTCGAGGTGGCCCGCCGGATGGGCATCACCAACATCCCGCCCCGCAACAGCAAGGCCTACGCCTCCTGGAACGTCTGCTCGCTGGTCCTGGGGGCCAGGGAGGTCTCGGTCCTCGACATGGCCGGCGCCTTCGGCGTGCTCGCCAACAAGGGCGTCCGCTGCACGCCCTACTCCATCACCAAGGTGGTGGCGCCGGGCGAGCGCAAGCCGCTGATCGAGAACAAGCCCGACTGCAAGCAGGTCATCAGCGAGAAGATCTCCACCCGGACCGTGGCCATGCTGCGCGGGGTCATCACCAACGGCACCGGCGGCCGGGCGGCCCTGGCCGGCGGCCGGCCGGTGGCCGGCAAGACCGGCAGCGCCCAGAACAACACCAGCGCCTTCTTCTCCGGGTTCACCCCCCAGCTCTCCACCTCGGTCTGGGTCGGCTACCGGGCCAGGCGGGTGCCGATGACCAACCTGTACAACGGCAGCCCGGTCTACGGCGGGACCTTCCCGGCGATCATCTTCAAGAACTACATGGACGCGGCCCTGGCCGGCCAGCCGGCCGTCGGGTTCCCGGCGGCGCCCCCGCCCCCGGCCCCACCGCAGGTGGGCGTGCCCGACGTGGTCGGCCTCTCCCAGGAGACGGCCCAGGCGGTGCTGGCCCGGGCCGGGTTCGGCAGCCAGGTCAAGCCGGTCCGCAGCGCCCAGCCCAAGGGCCGGGTGGTCCGCCAGGCGCCCCGCCCCGGGGGCCGCCTGCGCCAGGGCAGCACCGTCATCCTGGCCGTCTCCGCCGGCCGCGGTGGCGGTGGCGGAGGGAACAACGTGATCGTGCCCGGGGTGGTCGGGCTCCAGGCCGGCGTGGCCAGGACGGTCCTGACCCGGGCCGGGCTGAGCTCCGGCCTGGCCTACACCAACAGCGGCCAGCCGGGCCGGGTCGCCGCCCAGAGCCCGGGCGCCGGCGCCCGGCTGCCCAGGGACTCCTACGTCACCCTGGTGGTGAGCCGGCGGAGCTAGCCGCCGAGGCGCTCCAGCACCAGGCGGCGGACCTCGTTGCCGTCGGCGCGGCCCTTGACCTGAGGCATGAGGCGGCCCATGACCTTGCCGAGCTCCCTGGGGCCGCTGGCCCCCGAGGCCGTGACCGCCTCGTCGACCAGCCGGGCCAGCTCGGCCGGGGCGAGGGCCGCCGGCAGGAACCGCTCCAGCACCGACCGCTCGTAGGCCTCCTGGTCGGCCCGCTCGGCCCGCCCGGCGTCCCGGTAGACCTGCTCGGCCTCGCGGCGCTTGCGGGCCTCCCGCTGGAGCACGGCCACGGCCTCGTCGTCCGACAGGTCCTTGCGGGCGTCGATGGCGGCCGACTTGAGCGCCGACAGGGCCAGGCGCAGGGCGGCCGTCTCCCGGGGCTCGCGGGCCTTCATGGCCTGGAACATCGCCTGTTGCACGTCGTCGATGAGCATGGGCCGAGCCTACAGCTACAATCCTCGTTCATCCCAGGCAGACCTCCCAGGAGCGCGACCGCATGCCCGCCACCACGTCGAAGGTTGCCCTGCTGGCCGGGGCGGTGGCCGCGGCCGGGGCGGCCTGCGTCGGCTACGGCGTCCTGGTCGAGCGGGACTGGTACCGGCTGCGGCGGGAGCGGGTCGAGGCCCTGGCCCCGGGGCAGGCGCCGCTCACCGTGCTGCACCTGTCGGACCTGCACCTGACGGCCGCCGACACCCGGCGGGTGGCGTTCCTGGAGCGGCTGGCCGGCGAGCGGGTCGACCTGGTCGTGCTGACCGGGGACATGCTCGGCGAGCCCGGGGCGCTCGACCCGGTCCTGGACGCCCTTGGGCGGTTCCGGCCGCGGCTGGGGGCGGTGGCCGTGCTCGGGTCCAACGACTACTGGGCGCCCCGGTTCCGCAACCCGCTCACCTACTTCGTCGGGCCCAGCTCGCGCCGGCACCGCAGCTCGGGCCGCAACCCGTGGCGGGAGCTGGTCGACGGCCTCGAGACCAGGGGCTGGACGGTGTTGTCCAACCGCCGCGGCCGGCTCGGCGACGTCGAGCTGGCCGGCATGGACGACCCCCACATCCGCCGCGACGACCCCGAGGTCGCCGTCCCCCCGAACAGCCAGGTCCGCCTCCGCCTCGGCCTGGTCCACAGCCCCTACCGGCGGGCCCTCGACGCCTTCGAGCGCAACGGCTACGGGCTCCTGCTGGCCGGCCACACCCACGGCGGCCAGGTCCGCCTGCCCGGGGTCGGGGCCCTGGTGACCAACTGCGACCTGCCGCGGGACCAGGTGCGCGGCCTGTCCCGCTGGGGGTCGAGCTGGCTGCACGTCTCGGCCGGCCTCGGCACCAGCAAGTACGCCCCGTTCCGCTTCGCCTGCCGCCCCGAGGCCTCCCTCCTCACGGTGGTCCCCAGGGCTGGCTGACCGGTTCTGCAAATCTCCCCGTACCATCTACCTGGAGCGGGCAGGGAGTGGGGAGATGGCCAAGGCCGGGACGGAGCGCGAGCCGGCTGGCCGGCTCGGCCCTGAGGCGCACATCGAGCGGGCGGTCGGCGGGCTCTACCGCTTCCTGGGCGGCAACCGCTGGACCCGGTTCCCGTGGGCGGTGGTGCAGACCTTCTCCAAGGCCGAGGGCGCGCTGCTGTCGGGCAGCATGGCCTACTACACCTTCCTGTCGCTGCTGCCGCTGCTGATGGTGGCGGCGTTCGTGCTCGCCACCTTCGCCAGCCCCGAGCCCGATGCCAAGGAGGCGGTCGCCGAGGCGCTCAACCAGGTCTTCCCCGGCATCGGCAGCGAGGTGTTCAACGAGGTCATCAACCAGGTCATCGCCAACCGGGCCGCCCTCGGGGTGTTCGGTCTGCTCAGCGTCGCCTACGCCGGCAGCGGCTTCGTCGGCTCGATGACGGCCTGCCTGAACCGCATGTGGCGGCTGCCCAGCGGCCGCAACCCGGTCGGCCAGAAGATCGTCAACATCCTGATCGTGGTCCTGCTCGGCTCCGTGCTGCTCGGCTCGGCCCTGCTCACCATCTGGGTGTCGGCCACCGCCCAGCAGACCCTCGACCGGTTCGGCGTCCCCCGCACCAGCTCGGTGGTGTCGCTGATCGAGGAGCTGGCCGCACCGGCCTCGATGCTGATCGTGCTCCTGCTGCTGTACCGGCTGCTGCCGGCGCGCCGGCACTCCTGGCTCAGCCAGGTCCCAGGGGCCGTCTTCGGCGCCATCGGGTTCTACGTGCTCAAGCGCGGCTTCGACTACTGGGCCAGCCACTCGGCCGGCATCGGCGCCCTGCCCCGGTCGCTGGTCTCGGTGACCCTGCTGCTGGTCTGGCTCGGCTTCTTCGGCCAGCTGATCCTCTACGGGGCCGCCCTCAACGTGGTCCTCGACCGCCGCCGCCGGGGCGAGCCCATCTTCGAGACGCCCCCGCTGGACGACAGGGACCCGTAAGCCGTTTCCGGTGGTGCCGGGCGGTAGGCTGTTGAGCAGGAGCCGCAACGGAGCAGGGGTCATGGCCACAGAGCTCGAGCGAAACGCCAAACCGGACCTGCGCCAGGTGCCGCAGCCCAACGCCGAGGAGCGTTACCAGTCGCTCGGCTACCGGGCCAAGAAGGCCCTGCTCGGCCCGCCGTTCAAGACCGCCCAGCTGGCCCACGAGCGGATCTCCAAGCGGGTCGCGCTGGCCGTGTTCTCCTCCGACCCGATCTCCT
>DASUPQ010000926.1 GCA_036280995.1 Actinomycetota bacterium
GTGCTGAGCGAGTGGTAGTAGGTCCCGAGCTTGCAGTCCAGCCGGAGCCGGCCGTGCTCGTCTCGGGTCATCGCCCCGAGGTCGTAGGTGAGCTGGTTCCAGGTCTTCTGGTGCTCTCGCTGGCCGGCGTGGACCTCCCGGAGCTGCCGGTCCCACTCGTCCAGGTGGCGCTTGAACTCCCTCCTCGCCGCGGGGGTCGCACGTCTCCCAGTAGTGCCAGGTCCGCACGTCGGGGACCGGCTCGGACAGGTCCAGGTGTCCGAGCGGGGCCTCGACGTCCTGCCGCTGCTCGGCAGGGGCCAGCTCGGCCCAGACCGGCAGCGGCTTGGCCGCGTCGCCGAACAACCGGGCCGCCGGGTACGCCGGGTACTGCTCGGAGAGAAGCTGGTAGACGCCCGGGCCGTCGAGCGCTCCTCCGTGCCACTCCTCAGGTGACCGCCTCACCAAGGCAGGGCGGCGCTGGTCCCCATTCAGCGGCGGCAATGCCTCGTAGGCACTCGCAAGCTCGGCGCACCACGCCGCCCGCCCGAGCGTCCTCTCCGGCGGCAATGTAGGCGGCGTGGGCCCGCTGCCGGGCGGCGATCGACTCGTCGGACCGGGACAGCCACCAGGCGGCGTCGGCCAGCGCCTCCAGGTGACGCGATTCCGTGCCGGCAGGGTCGAGGGCGGACAGCTCCTCGTACGCCTCGGCCCAGGACTCCCGGCGGACGGCGTCCCTGGCCCGGTCAGCGTCGGCGTCGGCGATCCGCCCGGCCACGACCCCTCCTCCCGATGGCTTGCTCTGTGGACAGCTTGGAGGTCACCGGGCCGGGCGGTGTGCGTCCCGGTTGGCCGAGGAAGGGGCTCGGGTGGCGGTGGCCGACCTTGAGGTGGAATCGACATCGTGGTCAACGTGGCCGGCGGCGACAGTCACCGCCTCCTGGGCCTGCCCGGTGTCATCCTGTCGCTCGGGTTCCGGGCCTTCGAGAACCGGGTACTGGACTGGTACTACGGCCTGCGCCGCACCCAGCGGGGGAACGTCCTGAGGATCGGATGCGATGTCCAAGACGCTCGCCGACGAACCCTATGTCCTGCTGATGGACGAGCCCTTCGCCGCCGTCGACGCCCAGATCCGGGCGGAGCTGGAAGACCTCGCCCGTTCGGTGTGGCCTCGCACTGGGGTGACGATCCTGTTCGTCTCGGATCCCCGATTCACCCGGCTCCGCACCCACGTCTACGCCCAGATCCAGCAGGCCAAGCGTGGCCGAGACCAGACGGCGCCGCCGTCGCCCGAGGGAGCCACGGTTGCTCCGGGCAGCTAGACGGCGGCCTTGACCCGGTCCCAGCCCTCCACCCGGCCGCCGCCGGCCAGCATCCGGGCCGGCTGGCGGCTGCTGGTGGTCGTGGTCGCGGTCGCGGTGAACCTGCGACCGGCCATCGCCGCCGTGCCGCCGGTGCTGGACACCATCCAGGCCGACCTCGGGCTGTCGGCCACCCGGGCCGGGCTCCTCACCGCCCTCCCGGTGGTCTGCATGGGGCTGTTCGCCCCCGCCGGGGCGACCCTGGCCCGGCGGATCGGGCGCGAGCGGGCCGTGACCTTCGCGCTCGCCCTGGTCGCCTGCGGCGCACTGGTCCGCGGCCTGGACGCCTCGGCGGTGCCGCTGTACGGCGGGACCCTGCTCGCCGGCGTCGGGATCGCCCTCGGCGGGGTCCTGCTCCCCGGCGTGGTCAAGGCCTGGTTCCCATCCCGGGCCGGCGCGGTCACCGGGCTGTACACCGCCGGTCTGGTCGGCGGGGCGATGGTCGCCGCCGCGGCCACGGTGCCGCTCATGGAGGCGCTCGGCAGCGGATGGCCGGCCGCCATCGGCGCCTGGGGGCTGCTGGCGGTGGCCGCGCTGGTCGCCTGGGTGCCGGTGACCCGGCGGCTCCCGGTGGCGGCCGACCCGGCCCCCGGCCGGACGCGGCTGCCCTGGGGCAGCGGCGTCGCCTGGCGGGTCACGCTGTACATGGGCTCCCAGTCCCTGCTCTACTACGCGGCCCTCACCTGGCTGTCCCCCCTGTATGTGGCGGCCGGCTGGAGCGCCGGCCGGGCCGGGCTGCTGCTCGGCCTGTTCAGCCTCACCCAGGTCTTCTCGGCGCTGGCCGTCCCAGCCCTGGCTGACCGCGGCGGCGACCACCGGCCGTGGCTGGCCCTGTGCGTCGGCACGGTCACGGCCATGCTGGCCGCGTTCGGCCTGGCCCCGATGGCCGCTCCCTGGCTGTGGGCGACCCTGCTCGGCCTCGGCGTCGGTGGGATGTTCGCCCTCGCCCTCACCCTGCTGGTCAAGGTCGTCTCGACCCCGGCCGCGGCCGCCCACCTGTCCGGCATGGCCCTGCTGGTCGGCTACCTGCTCGCCGCCACCGGCCCGGTCCTGGCCGGCGTCCTCTACGACGCGGTCGGCTCCTACCGGCTCGTGTTCCTGGCCCTGTCCGGGATCGGTGTCGCAACCCTGGCCGTCGGCGTGTCCGTCCGACCGGCCGACCGGATCTGATGGTTCGGCGCAGGCTCGTGCTTGACGCGGGGCTGCTGGACGAGGTGCACGTCGACCTCGTGCCGGTGTTCCTGGGCTCGGGCATCCCGCTGCTCGGCATGATCAAGGACGCGCCGGTGGAGCTCGACGGGCCATCTCGTGACGACGCGCTTGCCTTCGGGCCCGGTGCCGAGCGCGAGCGATCTTCTCGATGCGCTGTGGGCGACGTTCGTCGTGCAGGTGCTCG
>DASUPQ010000927.1 GCA_036280995.1 Actinomycetota bacterium
ACGGCCGAGAGCTGGCCGAGCGTTACGTGCGGGCGAGCGAGGTCCGCGACGCGCTCAGCCGCCTGCCTGACGAGCAGCGCGAGGTACTGAGGCTGGCCTACTTCGGCGACTGCACCCAGGCCCAGATCGCCGCCCAGCTGGACATTCCTCTCGGAACGGTCAAGGCACGCACATTTCGGGGCCTCCGCCGGCTTGGCCAACTCCTTGCGTCGGATCATCAGTAGAGAATCACCGTGGCATCGCCAGGACGACCGACGCGCTCACCGCGAGTCGTCACGGCCGTCCGGCTCCCGGGTCGAGCGGGCCTGGCACAACGTCAGGCCGACGGCCACGCCGCGTCCGTCCTCGCCCACCTCCGGAGCTGACCAGCCCGGCCCCGCCGGGGAGGATGACCGCCGACGACCTCCAGCACCGGTCGGTCATCCCAGCGGCGGGCGGTGACGATGCCGGCGTGCCAGCCGGGGGCGCGGCCGCCGGTGGGGGGGTGGATGGCGTCGATGGGGAGGCCGGTGCGGGTGAGGAGCCAGGCGACGACCGAGTTGGAGTTCCACATCTCGCCGGTGGCGAGCTCGTCCCGGCCCCAGGCCGGGGTGGGGAGGGAGGCGACCAGGTCGAGGAGGCAGCGGGCCTGGTGGGGGTCGTCGCTGAGGGACTGGGGGCTGGCGACCGCCTCGGCCAGGTCGGGGATGACGCCGTCCCGCCAGCGGCGGACCTCGTAGCGGAAGGCGCGGAGGCGGGCCAGGCGGCGGCTGGCGACCGGGCCCTCGACGACCA
Organism: Actinomycetota bacterium; assembly: GCA_036280995.1. NCBI lineage: Bacteria > Bacillati > Actinomycetota > Actinomycetota bacterium. The sequence continues at coordinate 775 of DASUPQ010000927.1, forward strand.
CGCCGCGCGACCGGCCGTCGGCGTCCGGGATGGGCCAGGAGTTCTCGATGACGAAGCGTCCCTCGGGGAGGCGCACCTCGAGGGCGGAGTGGTAGAGGTCGAGCGGGCGCCGCCGCTCCAGGAGGGCGTGGACCGCCTCGTAGATCTGGCCGTTCAGGCGCACGAACCGGCCGCCCGCGCCCAGCGGGAGCCAGTACAGGTCGATGCCGGCCTCCGGCGCCGGGTGGTCCACCTGGCCACACCTCCGTCCTCAGCGCCATGGTCGCGGGCGGCCGCGGCGCCGGACAGGGGCGAACGGCACCTCAGCGCCGGGACCCCGCCGGCTCGGCCGACCAGGGCACGGCCGCGGCCAGCGCGGCCCGCGGGTCGGGTGGCGCCGCCGGCCAGCAGGTGACCACCTGGGCGTCCGGGCGGACCAGGACGGCGCCGGCGGCGCCGACGCCGAGGACGTCCGCGGTCCCGGAGTCGAGGGTGTGGACCTCAAGGGGGAACGGGGTGGCGTGGTCGCCGGCCCAGGCCGGGGCGGCGGGGCCGGTGAGCAGGGTCAGGCCGGGGCCGAGGAGGTCGAGGGTGGAGCGCCGGTGGCCGTTGCCGCCGGGGAGCCAGGCGTGGGGCAGGCGCCCGTTGAGGTCCTCGGTCAGCGCCTCGGAGCCGTCCGGGGCGGGGCCTTCCAGGGCCGGGTTGCGCTCCACCAGCAGCGAGCCGACCCCGTGGCGGGCCAGGGTGACCGCCGCGACCAGGCCGGCCGGCCCGGCCCCGGCGACCACCACCGGGACGTCGCGCGCCCGGTCAGCGGCGGCCATTGCGCTCCTCCTCCTGGGCCTGGCGGAGGCGCTGGACGGCCATGATCCCGGACGGGTCGATGTAGGCGCCGGCGTAGGCGAGCGCCTCGAGCATCACCCACAGCCTGGACGGCCGCTCGCGGCCGAGGTCGGCCTGGCCGGCGTCGGCGGGGTCGGTGCCGGCCTGGTCCCGGAAGGCCGGGGCCCGGGTCGCGGTGCTGGCGATCAGGTGGCTCATGGGAACTCCCCTTCGTGGAACGGTGGTCACCTGCACCATGCGCGGCCGCGCTGACGTGGCGCTGACGATCCGCTGCGGTTTCGCGGGTTTCTGGCCGCAGCTGTGGTGCTAGACGGCCGCCGTTCGCCCGCGGGACCCTGACCTCGCCCCGCCTGGCATCCCGGCAGGAACGATGGCACGCCGACTGTCGCTGCTCGGCGGGTTCGAGCTCCGCTGCGCCGGCCATGACGTGGCCGTGTCCCGCAGCGGGCAGCGCCTGCTGGCCCTGCTCGCGCTCCAGGCCCGGCCGCTGGAGCGGCTCTGGGTCGCGGGCACGCTCTGGCTCGACGCCACCGAGGAGCGGGCCGGGGCCAGCCTCCGCTCGGCCTTGTGGCGGCTCCCCCAGCCGGGCGGGGTGGCCGTGGTCGAGGCCTCCCCGACCCATCTGCGCCTGGCCCGCGACCTGGACGTCGACGTCCACGAGCTGGCCGCCCGAGCGCAGAGGCTGGAGTCCCCGGCCGGCCTGCCCGGACCTGACGTGGACCCTTCGTCCCTGGCCAGGGACCTGCTCCCCGACTGGTACGAGGACTGGGTGGTGCTGGAGCGCGAGCGCTTCCGGCAGCTGCGCCTGCACGCCCTGGAGGCGCTGTGCCGGCGGCTGATGCAGGCGGGACGGTTCGGGGCCGCCGTGCAGGCCGGGCTGGCCGCGGTGGCGGGCGAGCCGCTGCGCGAGAGCGCCCACCGCACCCTCATCCAGGCGCACCTCGCCGAGGGCAACCCGGGCGAGGCGGTCCGCCAGTACCACCTGTACCGCCGCCTGCTCGCCGGCGAGCTCGCGATCGAGCCGTCGGCCGCCATCCGCGAGCTCGTCCGTCCGCTGCTGCGGTGACGCGGCGGTGACGGCCGGAGGCCACCTTCCCGGGCCATGTCACCGTCCCGCGACCGTCCCGTTCCCGAGCGGACCGGCGTCCTGGTCATCCGCGTCTGGCTGGAGCAGGACGCGCCCGCCAGCCTCCGGGCCCGCCTCATCCAGGCCACCGACCTCGGCGAGGCGCCCACGACCCTGGCCACGGCGGCTGGCGTGGCCGGTGTCCGCGACGCGGTGGAGGCCTGGCTGGAGCGGTTCCTGGACGCCCCGGAGCGGTGATGCCGCCGTGACGCGGCGGTGACGACCGCCGCCCAGCCTGCGCCGCGTGGGCCCCACAGCCAACGGCTCCGCCAACCCCCGAGGAGGGAACGTGTTCTACAACGTCCAGCGGCTCATCAACGAGATCGTCCCCGACGAGCCGGACCCGGCCGCCGCCAACGCCCTGCAGGAGGGGCTGGGCGGCCAGTTCGGCGAGATGCGGACGATGATGCAGTACCTGTTCCAGAGCTTCAATTTCCGCGGCAACGCCAAGCCGTACCGCGACCTCATGTACGCGATCGGGACCGAGGAGATCAGCCACGTCGAGCTGATGGCCACCACCATCAGCAATCTGCTGGACGGATCACCCCGCTACCAGGGCAAGGCCAGCGACCCGCTGGACAAGCCCGCCGCCGGCGGCAAGACCCCGCTGGAGATCGCCCTCCACCAGAGCAACATCCACCACTACCTGGTGGGCGCCCAGGGGGCCCTGCCGGTGGACGCGGCCGGCAATCCCTGGTCGGGCTCGTACGTCTACAACAGCGGCAACCTGGTGCTCGACCTGCTCTACAACCTGATGCTCGAGTCGACGGGGCGGCTGCAGAAGTGCCGCCTGTACGAGATGACGGCCAACAAGACGGCCCGCACCACCATCGCCTACCTGATCGTCCGCGACCAGGCCCACGAGAACGCCTACGCCAAGGCGCTCGAGACCCTCGGGGTGAACTGGGGCAACACCCTGCCCATCCCCAAGACCCACGCCGAGAAGTTCCCGGAGGTCAAGAAGCTGCTCGACCTCGGGTTGCAGGCCCAGCAGCCCCACTTCGGGCTCGACGGCCTCTCCGAGCTGGCCAAGATCTTCCAAGGCCCCTCCCCGATGAACGACGGCACCACCCTGTCGGTGCCCGACGCCCCCGAGGGGTTCCCGGTCCCGGTGGCCCGGGAGCGGTTCGAGGAGTTCTCCCCCGGCCTCGACCCGGCCCTGCTGGAGCTGGTCCAGGCGACCGCGGAGATGGAGCTGGCCGTCACCCCCGGCGGGGCCACCGGCGCCCCAGGGTCGGGAGCCGGCCTGACCGACAAGGTCAAGGACAAGCTCACCTGATCCCGTCCAGGGGCACGGCCGGGGGCGCCTCCTCGGCCGTGCCCCTGCCTTCCGACCCGTCCCCCGAGGAGCGATCCATGGCCGCCGCCACCGTGCTCGTCACCGTCGTCTACGTCGCCGGCGCCGTCCTGGCCCTGCTGCTGGGCGGGCCCGGCCAGCGCCTCGCCGGCCTGGCCGTGCTCGCCGTCACCGCCGCCCGCCTGGCCGCCCTGCGCGGCGCCCGCCAAGGAGCCGGCCCATGGTCGTGAACAACCCCGCCCTGCTCGACACCGTCCGGCCGCTGCCGGGCCCCGGCGGGCCAGCACCGGCGGCCGGAGGCGGGCCTCCGCGCCGCCGCCGCCTTCGCCGGGCCGGCCTTCCTGGTCTCCATCGGCTACATGGACCCGGGCAACTGGGGCACCGACCTCGCCGCGGGCAGCCGCTTCGGCTACTCGCTGCTGTGGG
>DASUPQ010000928.1 GCA_036280995.1 Actinomycetota bacterium
TGTGAGGTGGCATCCCGTGCAGGACGGCGTCGGTGATGAAGATCCTCCGGAAGTCGTGCGGGGTGAACCGCAGTAGCTGACCGGCAGGGTCGGTCAACGAGCCGTCTGCGGCGGTGGTGTCGGGGATGGCCTGGCAAATCCAGTCGCGGATCGTCCCGGCGGGGATAGACCGGTTCCCGCCGCCGAAGCGGCGTTGGAACAGCAGCGGCATGGGCGGGTTCCAGACCCGTTCGTGGGGGTCGTAGGACGCCACGGCGGCCACGGGTCCGCCGGGTTCGCGGATTCGATGGATGACGGCGGCCAGCACGTCGGCGAGTTCGGGGCTGACGACCAGGAGCCGTTCGGTGTCGGTCTTGGACGGGGCGATCTGCAGCAGCGGGATCACCTCGACGCCCTCGGGTGGGTTGTATTGGACCAGGCTGTGGTGGCTGAGCTCGCAGAGCTCCTCGATCCGGACACCGGTGTGCCGCAGCGTTTCGATCGCCGCCCACGTCCAGAACGCCCGGACTTCCTCCCCGGACAGGTCGCGGCGGGCGCCGGTGTCCGGGTCCTCGGTCCACGTCTTGGCGGTCGGCCCGGCCCGTTCCGGGGCGCGGTGCAGCACCTCGCCGCGGCAGGTGAACGGCTCGCCGGGATCGACGGCCTGTGCGGCGGCGAGGCGCTCGGCACCAGCCTGGGCCCGGGCGTGGACCCGGGCGAGGAGTGCGGGCAGGGCGGGCAGGCGTTCTCGGGTGCGTTGGTCCATCCGGGACTTCCGCCGGCGGATCTCCTTGGTCCGGGCCAGGTCCTCCTTGCGGACCGGTGACGGCGCGGCCCACGGACCCCACCGGGCGGGTTCTTCCATGGCCCATTGGGCGATGTCGAGGTAGAAGGCGCGGACCTGGCCGAGCTCGGCGCGGCCGTTGGACCGCAGCTGACGGGCTTCGACGACGTGCCCGTCCGGGTCGGTCACCGACGTGGTCTTGGTCAGGACCCGTAGCTTCCAGGCCGCGGCGACGTCGGGGGCCAGGTTGAGGGAGCAGATCCCAGGGTGGTGGATCTCCAGGTCACGCCAGAACAGCCGGCCCAAGGTGGCCGCCAGGCTGCGCAGCGTGGTGTGGTCCAGGGCGGGCGCCCGTTCCAGGAGGTACTCGTTCAACATCGCCCGCACCGCCTCGGACTCGATCCCGAACGGCTGCAGCATCTGTTCGGTGCTCAGCTGGCCCTGGGTCGCGAACGCCCGCAGCGTGCTGGGGGCGTCGGCGCCCAACACACCCATCGAGTGCAGGGCTGCGTAGAGGCCTGCGCCCCGGTTCGTGCGGCGCATCCCCCGCGCCTGCAGCTCCTCCAGCTCCAGGCAGTCCCCGACGGTGATGTCGGTGACCAGGCCGCCCTTGGCGGCCGCGATGGTCGCGGCCCGGCGCAACACCGACCTGGTCATCGTCGAGCCCGCCCCGGACGCCTCGCAGCGGGCGGCCAGCTCGGCGAAGCCGTCCCGGTCGCGGACCCGAGCCATGTCGGTGACCAGGTGCTGCGGCGCGGACGGGGTCAACAGCCAGCGCAGGCCGGGCCGGATCACGTCGGCGCAGACCAGCAGGTTCAGGCTGACCCGCAGGTTGCTGGTCACCGCCACCGACGACCCGGACCGCAGGCTGCCCGACTGCAGCTCCTTCAGGCACGGCCGCCACCATGCGGCGTTGCCGAGGTCGTCGCCGCCGGTGGCCTGCCAACGGTCCTGCCACGTCTGGCCGGGATGGCCGGCGAGCCACGCGAGCACCGAGACCAACCCGCGGCGCCGCCGCACCCGCGCCGCGGCCTCCGTGAACGGCGGCTCCAGCATCGACGTCAGCAGCAGGTCGGCGCCCTGGCAGGTGCCGCGCCACGACATGGGCACCTGCCGCGGCGGATAGCGCCGGTGCAGCCGCTGCATGTCCGGCCCGGACACGACCGCCGGGTTCTGACCTGGCCGGGGCGACGGGCTCGCCCTCGACGCCGGGACCCCGGTGTCCAGTGGCGCCAACCCCACGCTCATCAAGACCGCTTGCCAAACAGCGCCGCCAACGACTCGGCTCGATACCCGCCGCCGGCGTCTGGGCCGGCTGGCTGTGGCGGCGCCTGCGCCGCGGTGAGGCGCCGCTGGTGGTGGGCCAGCACCTCGGCGATGACCTCGGCCGGTGCCGGGGTCAGATACAGCTGGGTGGTCGAAAGGTGGACATGGCCCAGCACCCACTGGACGTCACACAGCGGCATCTGCGGATCCCGCGCCATCCGGTGGGCCGCGGTATGGCGGAGGTCGTGCAGCGACCAGTTCGCACCCAGCTCACGGTTCGCGCGGGTGAACATCGCCCGCGCCGCGTGGTAGGTCAACGGCCGCACCGGGTTCCGGTTCGTCCACCACAACGGGTCATCCGCCCCGGCCGGGACAGCCTTGGCCAGCGAGATCTGGTAGAGCCGCAGCCAGACGAAGGCGTCCGCGCTGGCCGGCAGCTGCTGCACCGCCCGCGACCCCTTCCGAACCACCGTGATCAGCTGCTGTCCCGGATCGACATCCCCGCCCCGCGCGCCGAGCAGCTCAGCGGCCCGGGCACCAGTGGAGACCCAAAACGCGACCAGCGCCCGATCCCGGTCGCAACGCAACCCGGCGAACAGCTGGTCGAACCGCTCGTCCGGGATCCGCCGCGG
>DASUPQ010000929.1 GCA_036280995.1 Actinomycetota bacterium
CCTGGCGGCGGCGCTGCAGGGCGTTGGGGCCGCGCCGCCGGCCACGGGACGGCGGCCTGACCGGGGCCGAGAACTCGACGTCGCGAACCCACAGCGAGACGATGCTCCCGGAGACGCCGAGGCGGGCGGCGATGTCGGCCAGGGGCAGGCCGGTGCGGCGCAGCGGCGTGCCTGCCGGCGTTCGGCGAGCTTGCCCCGGTGGCCCATGGGCGCATCCTCGCGTAACGGCGTGACGGTTCGGGCGATGCATCCACAGGGGTGCGACTTAGCACGCCTTTAGGCTGGCCGGGCGATGATCCCGGCAACTTCACCCGAGGGGGAGGCTGCATGAGCCGGACGGGCAGGCTGGTCATCGTGGGCGTGGTGGTGCTGGTCCTGGCCCTGGGCGGCGGGTACCTGCTGTTCGCCTCCCGGACCTCGGACTCGCCGCCGCCGGCGGCCCTCGACCCGGTGCCCACGACCACCGCCGGGCAGGCCACCGAGGACACCCAGGCCGAGGGCGCGGCCACCCCGGACGGCACCTGGCAGGTCAGCGACGACGGCTCGTCGTACGTCGGCTACCGGGTCACGGAGCAGCTGGCCTCCCTCAGCAGCCCCAACGAGGCGGTCGGCCGGACCACCGCGGTCACGGGGACCATGGAGGTGGCCGGCGACACCGTGGAGTCGGTGAAGATCGAGGCCGACCTGACCCAGCTGACCAGCGACGAAAGTCGCCGCGACAACGCCATCCGCATGCGCGGCCTGGAGTCGGAGCGGTACCCGACGGCCACCCTGGAGCTGGCCGAGCCGCTCCAGCTCGCCACCACACCCGCCCAGGGCCAGGAGGTGCGCGGCGAGGGCAAGGGCCGGCTCACCGTCCACGGGGTCACCCGCGAGGTCGACCTCGACCTCCAGGGCGTCTGGTCCGGGTCGACCATCCAGGTCGCCGGCCAGCTCCCGGTCAAGATGACCGACTACCAGATCGAGCCGCCCCGCTTCGGCCCGGTCGTCTCGATCGAGGACAGCCTGGCCGTCGACCTCAAGCTGGTGTTCGAGCGCGCCTAGACGCCGGTCAGGATGAAGACCAGCTGGGTCATGTCGAACAGGACGTGGGCCAGGATGAGCGGCCACAGCCGCCGGGTCCGCTGGAAGTACCAGGCGTACATCAGCCCGAGGCCGAAGATGGTCAGCGCCGCCCCCAGCCCCTGGTAGACGTGGAGCGCGGCCCACAGGACGGTCGGCAGCAGCAGGATGGCGGCGGTCGAGGCCCGCAGCTGCTCGAGGCGGGTCTGGGCGTAGCCGCGGACCACGATCTCCTCGGTCACCCCGGCGGTGACGGCGATCAGCACCGCCTGCAGCGACCGGAACCACAGGGGCAGGTTCTCGGACAGGAAGTCGACCTCGCGCGTGCCGAAGTACTGGAACAGCTGGGCGAGGACCAGCACCAGGATGAAGCTGGCCACCCACAGGATCAGCCCCATGGCGAGGTCGCCGCCGCGGAAGCGGGTGAGGCCGATCCCGGGCCAGCCCTCGCGGCTGCGGGCCAGCAGGTAGCCGATCACCAGCACCGGCGACCAGGAGATGAACAGGTCGATGACGATGCCGATCAGCGACGGCGCCACCTCGGCCTCGGTCTCGCCGGTGGCCGCGGCTCCCAGGGCCAGGAACAGCAGCCCGAGCAGGCTGGGCGCGAAGGCCAGCAGCAGGATCAGGCCCAGCTCCTTGCGCAGCAGCCGGGGCGGGCCGGGCGGCGGCGGCACCGGGTTGCGCCCCGGCGGCCCGGGCGGCCCGGCCTGGCCCGGTGGGACCCGGTACGGCCCCTCGACCGGCACCCCGAAGGGCATGGTCTGGGGCTGGGACCAGGCGTCCGGCGGCGGAGTGCCCGGTGGGGGAGCCCATGCGGGGGGGTCGGCCGGCGTCCGCGGCCAGGGCTGCTGGCCCGGTGGTGTCGGCGGATCGGTCGGGTCGGCCACGAGGCTCCTTGCGGACGTCGGGAATCCCCAGCGTAGCGCAGGCGGCGCAGTTCACCGTTGTGTAACGGCTGGCTGAGGGTCCGGCCAGCAGCCGCCCACTCGTGATATCGTGCCGTCCGATCTGCCCCAAACCCACGTCGTCCGGCCAGTTGTGACGGGCGACGGGAAGGAGACGCGTTCTATGCTCGCCTACCTCGATGCTGCATCGGGCAGCCTGATCGTGCAGGCGATCGTGGCCGGCGCCGCTGGTGCGGCCGTGTTCTTCAAGCTGGGCTGGCGCAGGATCACCTCCCCGTTCCGCCGCCATACCGCCACCGCCGAGGTCGGCGAGCACGACGAGCGCTGAGCGGCGCCCCTTCATAGAGCACAAACGGTAGGAACTGGATGAGCGATCTGGAGCTGGAGCCTGCGTCGTTCCGGGACCCGGCGAGCACGGTGGCGTACCTCGACGGCCGGGTCCTGCGCGGCCTGACCAAGGAAGGCGCCGCCGACTTCGACACCCTCGCCGCCGCCCCGTTCTTCGCCAAGGCCATGGACGAGGGCAAGCTGGTCAGGACCACCCAGGTCCCCATCGAGGACCTGCCCCAGAGCGTCCGCGGCGACGCCTGGGTGCGGGCGCTGGAGCACGAGCGGATCCCGTTCGTCAGCTACCCGTACGAGTGGACCTTCTCCATGCTCCGCGACGCCGCCCTGGTCCACCTGGACCTGCTGCTGGCCGCCCTCGACGCCGACCTGACCATGAAGGACGGCTACGCCTACAACCTCGCCTTCGTGGGCTCGCGGCCGACCTTCATCGACGTCGGCTCGTTCGAGCGGGTCCGGCCCGGTGAGCCGTGGGCCGGCTACCGGCAGTTCTGCCAGACGATGCTGTATCCGCTGCTGCTCCAGGCCCACAAGGACGTCCGCTTCCAGCCGTGGCTGCGCGGCGCCGTCCAGGGCATCCAGCCCCAGGACCTGGCCAAGCTGTTCAGCGGCACCGACAAGATGAAGCCGGGCGTGCTCAAGCACGTCTCGCTCCACGGGGCCATGGACCAGCGCTACTCCAGGTCCCGGGCCCAGGACACCCAGAAGGAGCTGAAGGCGGCCGGGTTCTCGACCGAGCTCCAGAAGGCCACCGTGGCCGCCATCCGCAAGCTGGTGGCCAAGCTGGAGTGGAGCCGCTCGGCCTCGGAGTGGAACGACTACCAGCGGACCAGCACCTACACCGACGCCGAGCGCGAGACCAAGGCCGCCTTCGTCGCCAAGGCCCTGGAGGGCAAGGGGGCCAGGCTGGTCTTCGACCTCGGCGGCAACGACGGCACCTACTCGCGGGTGGCCGCCGGCCACGCCGACTACGTGGTCTGCGCCGACGGCGACGACCTGGTCCTCGACGGCCTGTACCGCTCCCTGCGCCAGGAGGGCAACCACCAGATCCTGCCCGCCTACCTGGACCTGTCCGACCCCTCGCCCGGCCTCGGCTGGCGGGGCCGCGAGCGCGCCGGCTTCTTCGACCGCTCGCGCCCCGACGCCGTCCTCGCCCTGGCCCTGCTCCACCACCTGGCCATCACCGGCAACGTCCCGCTTCCCGAGCTGGTCGACTGGCTGCACAGCCTCGGCGGCCGCCTGGTGGTCGAGTTCGTCGACCCCACCGACCCCATGGCCGACCGCCTCCTGGCCAACAAGCCCCCGGGGATGCACGGCGACTACCGCCGCGAGGTGTTCGAGCGTCTCCTCGAGGCCCGCTTCGACATCGCCGACCGCCAGGAGTTCCCCTCCGGCACCCGCACCCTCTATCACGCCACCCCGCGCCGCTAGCCCCCGCGGTACGATCCGGGCAAAGGGGCTGTAGCTCAGTCGGTCAGAGCAGGCGGCTCATAACCGCTCGGTCGCAGGTTCGAGGCCTGCCAGCCCCACCAAGCAAGGCAAGCAAGCCTAGCACGGCTTGCCGAGGGGCTGGCATCCCTGGTCATTCCGTTGGTCATTCCACTTGGTTGACGTGGTCAACTGCTGAGGCGGGTGGGTTGATGTTGACCGGCTGGTGGATGCAGCAGGCTGCGCGGCCAGAGCCTCCGGGCGGCCACGACGTTGACTTCTGCGGCGTACAAGGTGAGCCGTGCGCCCAGATACAACCAGAACAGCAGGCCAAGGACGATCGCGAACACCCCATACACCTGGCTGGTGTGACGCAGGTAGTGGCCGACCAGGTAGCCACCGACAGCTTGCAGGACCTGCCAGGCCACCCCAGCGACCAGCGCACCAGCAAGCAGCTGTCGGGTCGGGATCTGTCTTGGGGTGAGCACCCGGAACGCCAGCAGGAACAGCCCGGCGTTGACCGCGGCTGCGGCCGCGAGATTGGCGAGCGCTACCGCGACCGCCTTGCCGCCGTAGCTGCCAAGCCAGGTCAGCAGGCTGGTCGCGGCCAGGCCAACGGCGAAGACCACCAGCAGCAGCAGCCCACGGACCT
>DASUPQ010000930.1 GCA_036280995.1 Actinomycetota bacterium
AGAAGGGCGGGGTGGAGGGCGAGGGTGGCCGGTTCCGGCGGAACCATTGCGTGCCGATGCCCAGGGTCGACTCGATCGCGGAGCTGAACGAGCTGCTCGCCGCGGCCGACGCGAAGGATGATCATCGGCGGATCGGGAACCGGGTCCACACGGTGGGGCACGACTGGCAGCAGGAACGGCTGCTGCTGCGGCCGTTGCCGGCCGAACCGTTCCCGACCTGGCTGAGCTTGACCCCGCGAGTGGACCGGCAGGCCCGGGTCACCGTCCGGCAGTGCCTGTACTCGGTCCCGGCACGGTTGATCGGCCACACCGTCCGGGTCCAGCTGGGTGCCGCCCAGCTCCGGGTTTACGACCGGACCCGACTGGTCGCCACCCATGAGCGGCTGCTGGCCCGCGGCGGCCAGTCGTTGATCTTGGACCACTACCTGGAGGTGCTGCAGCGTAAGCCGGGCGCACTGCCCGGCGCGACCGCACTGCAGCAGGCCCGGAACGCGGGCAGCTTCACCGCCACCCATGACGCGTTCTGGGCGATGGCCCGGGCCCAACTCGGCGACTCGGCCGGCACCCGGGCCCTGGTGGAGGTTCTGCTGCTGCACCGCCGGATGGAACCGGCACAGATCGAGGCGGGGATGAGGGCAGCGGTGCGGCTCGGCAACCCCTCACCAGACATGGTCGCGGTCGAAGCCCGGGCCGCCGCCGGGTCGCCGGTTCCCGGCCCGGTGCCGCTGATCCTGCCCCGGCGAACCGGCCGCGGTGACGGGGCCGACCTGGCCCAGGTCACGGTGCTGCCGACCGATCCGCGTCCGCTGCCCGCCGTGGACCGCTACGACTCCCTGCTCGACCTCGACCAGACCACGAGCGCCGGCGGCGAACGATGACGGCGCCAAGGCGTCTCGACCCGGAGCCGGCGGCCGCGGCGGCGATCGAGGCAGCCTGCCGCGCGCTGCGGCTGCCGACCATGCGGACCCGGTTCGCCGAGATCGCCGCCGCCGCCGACCGTGAACAGTTGTCCTACCTCGGGTTCTTGGCCGAGCTGGTGATGGCAGAATGCGACGACCGCACCGCCCGCCGCGCAACGCGCAGGATCAACGCCGCCGGGTTCCCCAGGCCGAAACGGCTCGAGGAGTTCGACTTCACCGCCAACCCGGCCGTGAATCCGGCCACCGTGCACCAGCTCGCCACCTGCCAATGGGTTCGCGACGGCAGACCGCTGTGCCTGATCGGAGACTCCGGGACCGGGAAAACGCATCTGCTGATCGCCCTGGGCACCGTAGCCGCCGAGCACGGCTACCGGGTCAAGTACACCCTGGCATCGAAACTGGTCAACGAGCTCGCCGAAGCCGCCGACGACCGGGCTCTGGTCCGCACCGTCGCCCGCTACGGCCGGGTCGATCTCCTCCTGGTCGACGAACTGGGCTACCTCGAATTGGATCGACGGGGCGCCGAGCTGCTGTTCGAGGTTCTCACCGACCGGGAGGAGAAGGCGAGCATCGCGGTCGCGTCGAACGAGGCCTTCTCGGGCTGGACGAAGACGATCATCGACCCCCGGCTCTGTGCCGCGATCGTCGACCGACTCACCTATCACGGCCAGATCATCCAGACCGGCACCCAGTCCTACCGCCTCGCCCACGCGCGCGCCGCCAAAGCCACGACCAAGATCACCAAAGAGGAGCCATGAGTGCTGTCACCGACCACGTGAAGATCGATCCGACGGACCTGGCCACCGCAGCATTCTGGCTCGGCCAACTCGCCCACTGGCTCGACGACCCCGACCATGCCAGCCAGTTCTCCTGGGACCTGTTCGGAGCCCCCGACGACTACCGGCCACCCCTCACCGTCGTCATCCGCCATGCCACCGCACCACTCACCGCAGCCCTACGGCCGGGGCCAGATGAAGTTGACAAAAGGAACCAGCGTGACCCCGAGACCACGACCTTCGCCAGAGCCCAGCGCGACTCACACGACCGACTCAGCCACCGGCCTCGGCGGTCCGAGGCGGAGCCCGGCTAGGGGTCTCCGGGCGATTGACAGCGGCAGTGGTTCGTCAGTTGAATGTCCTTCACAGAGCCTCTCAGGCTGGATCTTCGACCGATGGGGTTGTCATGTCAGGAATCTTTTACACCGAGCAATTGACACAGGGCAGCAGCCCGACAACGGGTCCACGTTCGCGAACTGTAGAGGCATACTTTCCTGAGCTTCAAGTATTCGCCACGATTTCGCTGAGCATGTACAGGACCGTGGCCTTCTCGCCCCCAACCACCTTTTGGAACGCTGAGGCATATATAGGGCGCGCCACCTCAAGTCCAGTCAACACTGTGTACCTGAGGACGGGGCATCTCACATTCACCCTCGAGGTGCAAAGTGCAACAGCCTCCGCAGTCTTCTCGATTTACGACACAGCTCAGGCAGCGAGGTTTGAGTTGGCTCAGCCTGAGGACCGGCTTGATTTGGGTATCTATGACGAAGTG
>DASUPQ010000931.1 GCA_036280995.1 Actinomycetota bacterium
GGGTGTTGCGGACCACCTCGACGTAGCTGGCGCCGGCGCCGCGGAGGGTCGCGACGGGGGACACCCGCATGGCGGCCAGGAGCGTGCCCAGCGCCAGCGCCAGGACCGTCGACACCACCGTCAGGGCCAGGGTGGTGACAAAGCCCTGGCGGAAGGTGTCGAGGTTGTCGATGACGGCGTCCACGTCCCGGCCCTCCGACCGGCCCGGCTCAGTAGCGGTCGACCTGGGGGGGGGTCGGGGTCTCGGTGGCCACCTTGCCGGCGGTGGCGTCCCAGGCGGCCTTCCAGCGCCCGTCCTGCTCGATCTTCTCCAGGGTGTCGTTGAGGAAGTTGCGGAACTCGGTGTCGCCCTTCTTGAGCCCGATGCCGTACGGCTCCTTGGTGAACGGCTTGCCGACCAGCTCGAAGGCCTCCTCGTCCTGGCTGATCAGGCCGAGCAGGATGACGTTGTCGGTGGTCACGGCCTGGACCTGGCCGTACTTGAGGGCCTCGGCGCACTTGGAGTAGACGTCGAACTCGACCAGCTCGGCGTCCTTGTAGTTGGTGCGGATGTTCTCGGCCGGGGTGGAGCCGGACGCCGAGCAGACCTTCTTGCCCGCCAGCGAGTCCGGCCCGGTGATTCCGGCCGGGTTGCCCTTGGCGACCATGATGTCCTGGCCGGCCTCGTAGTAGGGGCCGGCGAAGTCGACCACCTGCTTGCGCTCGTCGTTGATGGTGTAGGTGGCGACCACGAAGTCGACCTTGCCCTGCTGGATGAACGGCTCGCGGTTGGCCGAGACGGTCTCGACCCAGTTGATGTTGTCGGCCGAGATGCCCATCTCGCCAGCGATCAGCTTGGCGATCTCGACATCGAAGCCCTCGGGCTTGCCCTCGAGGTTCTTGAGGCCGAACAGCGGCTGGTCGAACTTGGTCCCGACCGTGACCTTGCCGGCGTCCTTGAGCCGGGCCATGGTGGTGCCCTCGGCGAAGCTGGCGCCCTCGTTGACCTGGCCGCCGCCGTCGCCGCCCTCGTCGTCGCCGCCGCAGGCGGCCAGGGCCAGCGTCAGGGCCAGGACAACCCCCAGCAGCCCGGTCGAGCGTCGTGTCCGCATGGTGCCTCCTCCTTGCCTGGGCGGTTCGGGGCCGCCCGTCAGTGGCTGATGATCTTGGACAGGAAGTCCTTGGCCCGCTCGGTCCGCGGGCTGGCGAAGAACTCCTCGGGCTGGGCCGCCTCCAGGATCCGGCCGCCGTCCATGAACACGACCCGGTTGGCGGCGGAGCGGGCGAACCCCATCTCGTGGCTGATGACGATCATGGTCATGCCGGCGGCGGCCAGGTCGCGCATGACGTCGAGGACCTCGTTGATCATCTCCGGGTCGAGGGCCGAGGTCGGCTCGTCGAACAGCAGCAGCTTGGGGTCCATGGCCAGGGCCCGGGCGATGGCCACCCGCTGCTGCTGGCCGCCCGACAGCTGGGCGGGCAGCTTGTCGGCCTGGTTCTCGACCCCGACCCGGGCCAGCAGCTCCCGGGCCCGGCCCTCGGCCTGCTGCCGGGACTGGCCGCGGACCTTGATCGGGCCGAGGGTGACGTTGTCGAGCACCGACCGGTGGGCGAACAGGTTGAACTGCTGGAAGACCATGCCGACGTCCGACCGGAGCCGGGCCAGGGCCTTGCCCTCGCTGGGCAGGGGTCGGCCCTCCAGCCGGATGTCGCCGCCGTCGATCGGCTCCAGCCGGTTGATGGTCCGGCAAAGGGTCGACTTGCCCGACCCCGACGGGCCGACCACGATCACCACCTCGCCCGCGTCCACCTCCAGGTCGATGTCCTGGAGCACGTGCAGGTCGCCGAACCACTTGTTCACCCGCTCCATCTGGAGCAGGGGGGAACCTGCCGACATCCACTGGCCTCCCACCGGTCAGCTTTCCGGTATCAAACCACAGTGGCCCCAGCCGGGACGGGGGTGCGCTTCCTCACCGTGGTCCCTGGCCGAGGGGAACCGACAGCCAGCGCTCGCCAGGCCGGGGGCGCGGACGGTCACGACCAGGCGGCGCGGCGGCCCGGCCAGGCCGGCGGCCAGGCGGACCGGGCGGGCCGAGAGGTGGGCCGCGGCCACCATGGCCTCGGCCCGGGCGACCTCGCGGGGTCCGCCGCTGCGGCCCGAGCGCGGCCACCGTCGCCCGGACCCGCTCCGGGTCGAACCCGCCCGGCACCGGGCCCCCGCCGACCAGGGCCGCGGCGGCGGATGCCGGTGGCCAGCCGGCCGCCCCCTCGCCCGGCTCGGCCAGGGCCCGCCTCCCGGCCACGACCGCCACCAGCACCGTGCCCGCGGGCAGGACCACGTACAGGAGCAGGAACCGGGGACCGCTGATGCCCCAT
>DASUPQ010000932.1 GCA_036280995.1 Actinomycetota bacterium
CGCGGATGTCGTGGTCGTCGAAGATCATCAGGCTCGGCAGCGTGCTCAGCAGCCACCGGTTCGCCGGGTCGCTCCACGCCAGCCGGTACAGGTGCGCGTACTCCTCGTAGTCCCGCAGCTCCGTGCCCGGTGGCTGGTCGATGTCGCGGCGGGACTCAATGAACGCCCGCATCTCCTCGGGGGTCTCGTCGGCGTACACCTGGTCGCCGAGGAACAGCACCAGGTCCGGCCACCTCTCCGTGTCGTCGCCGGCCAGGCACAACGCGTACGCGCGCAGGGCATCGACGCCATGGCTGCGGTTGCCCTGCGCGTCGTGGGAGACGCTGGTGCGGCACGACCCGAACGCCAGCCGCAGCGGCCTGCCCGGGCGCAGTGTCGCGATGCGGCTGTCGGGATACCTCGACCCGGGCGGCGGCCAGGCCACCTGCCCGCCGACCTCCACGGTGTACGACGCCAGCGACCCCGGCTCCAGCCCACCCACCTCCACCAGTGCGTAGTGGTGCCCGTGGACCGCGAACGTGGCCGCCGTCCACGCGCGCTCACCGACCCGAACCGTGACCCGGGTGGCGTCCCGGGTCTCCACCCAGATCGCCGCCGACGTGTCGTCGACGTGACGCACCAGCGGACCGAGCACAAGCCGTTCGTCTGCCACACGGCCTGTTCTACACGCTCCGGGCCCCGCTCGAGACCACAGCGCCCCCCAGGCTGAGCAGCAGCGCCGAGTTGAGGCCGGTCAGGTTTACGCCGCTGAGGTCGGCCGGCGGGCGAGTCCGGAGTGGAACCCGCGGGAAACCCGGTCGTCCCTTCTCCATGGGTGCACGGGCTCCTGGTCCGCTGCCTCCGGGCCGGCCGACGATGGCGGAGCCTGGTCGCGGCGGTGTGGCCATGGTGCGCGTGTCTGCTCGGGCGGCCAGCAACCGACCCGGGCTGCGGTCCGGACACGCCACCCAGCTGGTGGCCGCACCGGGTGCCGGCTGGCGCGTGCCGCGGCGGACCGGGCAGCCGGCATCCCTGGAGACCACGACCTGCGGTCAGACCCGCAGGAGGGCGAGG
Organism: Actinomycetota bacterium; assembly: GCA_036280995.1. Lineage (NCBI taxonomy): Bacteria > Bacillati > Actinomycetota > Actinomycetota bacterium. The sequence goes on from DASUPQ010000932.1 coordinate 1,054, forward strand.
ATGCGGTTGAGCAGGTTGCTCAGCCGGAGCTCGTTGAGCACGCCGGTGCCGTCGAGCAGCCCGGCCACTGCGCAGAGCAGGTTGCCCAGCAGGTTGCCGGCGCCGCGGACCGCGACGATGTCGAGAACGACGCGGTTGAGGTGGACCTCCAGCCCCAGCAGGTTCAGGTCCAGCGGCCCGAGCACCAGGTTGAGGATGTCGCATTCCTGCTGCAGCGCGACAGCGCCGGCTGCCCCGCGGTCGCTGACGTGGCCGGCCCGGACCGGGATGGTGATGCGGCGCTGCACCGAACCGACCAGGTCGCCGTTGCCGCGACGCAGGGTCGCCCGCAGCACCCCGTTGGCGAACGTCTCGCCGCCCCTGACGAAGAACCGGTCGGGCACGAAGTTCCCGCGCACCGGCCCGGCCCTGCCGAACGTCCCGTTGACGCGGGAATGCATCGTGCCGGGTGCCACCTGCTGCACGGTGCCGGCCGCGTAGCCGCGGTCCCGAGAGGCAGCCTGCTCCGGGGCCGCGGTCGCCGCCGGCAGGGCGAACGCGCCCACCGCGAAGGCCGTCACACCGGCTGTCACGAGTTTCGCCTTGCCCGCTCGGGCGAGTGTCGTCGATTTCATGGGTATCTTCCTTCCTCGAAGCCGGATAATCGCCGGTCCCGCCGAGATCGCACCGGATGCTGGCTTTCGGCATTTCGGTGCGATCTCGGCGGGACGGGGGACGTCAGGCCGGTCCGCCGCGGGTGCCGTAGTAGCCGCCGAGCTTGTGGCGGTAAGAGGCTTCCTTGTAGGTGGCCTCGTCGAACTCGGGGGCGTCCTTGATCTCGGCCTTGGTGGAGTCGACGTGCACCTTCTCCTCGGTGAGGTCGACGTTGCTGATCAGGCCCGCGGGGAGCACCACCTTCTTGCCGAAGATCCACGGCCCGGTGTCGACGACGATGAAGCTGGCGCCAACCTCGTAGGTCGCTTCGTCGACCTTGCCGATCCCACCGTCCGTCGCCTCGACGGAGTAGCCGGTGACGTCGATGTCGCCGATCCCTTCCGCCGCCCGGAA
>DASUPQ010000933.1 GCA_036280995.1 Actinomycetota bacterium
GCGGTGCCGGTGCATCACCATGCGGACGACACGCCACCAGACGAAGGCCCGGAGGTTGTCGAAGGTGTGCTTGGCCACCGCATGCTTGAAGTAGTTGGCCCACCCGCGCTGGATCTGGTTGATCCGGGTCAGCGCGGTCCTGTAGTCGAGTTGGGACAACCTGCGGGTCAGTGATCGAATCTTCCGTTTGAACTCGCGGACTGGTTTGTCGGCGATGAACGTGTAGACGTACCACTTGCCCGTTCCCCGTTTCCGCTTCCAGACGATCCGGAAGCCGAGGAAGTCGAACCCGTCGCGCATATGCACCACCCGGGTCTTGGCTGCTGAGAGCCGCAGACCCATCGGGGCGAGCACCCCTGCCGCCTCTTCTCGTACCGCCTCGACGTTGTCCCGGCTGCCGTGGACCAAGACGACGAAGTCGTCGGCGTAGCGGACCAGCCGCCACGTCCCCCGTCCACGCAGCCGTCGGGTGGCACGGTGCTGCGGGCTCCACGACCGCCACTGGTTGTCGAAGTGCTCGTCGAGCACCGACAGGGCGATGTTGGCCAGCAGCGGCGAAAGGATGCCGCCCTGCGGGGTGCCGGTTTCGGTGTCCTCGAGGTCGCCGAGCTCGGTCATGATCCCGGCCTTGAGGAACGCCTTCACCAGGGCCAGCACACGCTTGTCCTTGACCCGGTCCCGCACCCGGCCCATCAGGGCGGTGTGGTCGATGGAGTCAAAGCACGCCTCGATGTCGGCGTCGAGCACCCAACGGTAACCCTGGGTGCCGCGATGCTGGATCTCGGCGATCGCGTCGTGTGCCCGCCGGTTGGGTCGGAACCCGTACGAGCACGGCACGAAGTCCGCCTCGAAGATCGGTTCCAGCACCAGTTTCAGCGCCGCCTGCACGACCCGATCCGCGATGGTCGGGATGCCCAGCCGGCGCAGCTTCCCACCGGTCTTGGGGATCATCCGTTCCGCCACCGGCAGCGGCTGGTACTGCCGCGCCTTCAACCGGACCCGGATGTCGTCCAGGAACGCCTCCACACCCGCCGCCCGGATCCGGGAGACGGTCGCGCCGTCCACCCCCGGGGTGCGGGCCCCGACGTTGCCCGCGACCCGGGCGAACGCCATGGTCAGCGTCGCCGGGTCGTGCACCAGGTTGTACAGATCATTGAAGCGACGGCCGGGATCGGCCCTCGCCCACCGGTGCAGCTTGGTCTGCATCTTCTGTACCAGGTAGTCGGCCCACTCCGGGTCCGGCCATCCGACCGCGGTGTTCACCGCGGTGTCTTCAGACATTGCAGTCCCTCCGTGCTGATCTCGCTGCCGCCCTTCGCCATGTGGCCGGCTCTCCCGGCCCCGGACTACTACGGCGGCTCCGCCCCGTCCCGGCCCGATCGGCCGACGGTGCACCCAGCCCCTTCCCCGCGCCGGCTGCGCGGACGGAGCGAGAGCCGAGACGGTTCCCGTGTTCACTGATCGATCGCTCGTCGAAGGAGGCGCCCGGCTCTACCCCCGCGGCATCGCCACGGCTACCCCGCAGCACATCACCGTGGCCTCCCGGCCCGGGATTCACAGCCCAGCCAGAAGTTCCCCGCCCGTCGGGGCGGGTACGCGCCGCTCCCAGCCCGCATCCGTCAGGTTCGAGCTGGTACACCATTAGGCGGCTTCACACACCGGTTCCTCGCGTACACCTCTTCGACTCGCCCAACCGGACCCGCACCATCTGACGGTGCTGGCGCGTCCCGGCCTTGTCGGGGGCCGCTTGCCACCCTCCCCGGCACCTCCCGGGTCGGGCTGCCCCCCGGCTACGCAGCCCTGCTGCGTCAGGGACTGCGGCGAAGGCCTCTCACCTCCACTCGACCAACCAGCGCCTCACGGCGCACATGAAATCTCGGTGAACCTGAACGGCACCTCGCACCCCGGGAACGCGCAACACCCGAACACCGTGGCCAGCGCCCGGCGCTGCCGGCGCACCGCCAGCCGGGCCCGGCGCCCCACGTCCAGCGGCAGCCCGGTCGCGGTGTCGGTGATCACCCGGGTCAGATCACCGTCGCAGATCAGCCGGTGCGCGGTCGGCGACGGCACCGCCCCGAACCGGGCCAGCAGCGGGCCGGGGGCGCCGGGCACCCCGGCCAGCCACTCCAACCCCACCGTCAGCGCCACCTGCGGACGCAGCCGCCCGCCGCGCCGGAACC
>DASUPQ010000934.1 GCA_036280995.1 Actinomycetota bacterium
GTCGACGCGGTCGAGCCGCGGCTGATCCACACCATCCGCAGCGTCGGCTACGTCCTGCGGCTGCCGGATCGCTAGCAGGATGCCCGTCGGGCGGTGGGATCCGGTCGGGGTGCTGGTGGTCCGGCCCTGGCGAGCGTGGCGGCGGCTGCTCGCCCGCACGCCGTTGCGCGTGCGGCTCATCGTGGCCGTCTTGGTGCTGGTGACCGTCTCGCTCGCGCTGATCAGCGTGGCCAGCATCGCCGTGCTGCGCGGCTCGCTGGTCGGTCGCCTGGATGACCAGCTCGGCGGTGTGGCCGCGGCCACGCTGCGCGGGCTCGCCGGGGGCCGCGCGCTGGGCCCGCCACCATCCGAGGGCCGCATCCGCCCCCCCAGCCTCTACTTCGTGGCTGTCATCGACCCGTCCGGGAACGTGCTCGAGGCCGTGGACCCCACGGTGTTGCAGGATGGTCAGTCCCCACCGCGCCTGCCCGCGGCCGCCACCCTACAGGCGCGGATTGGCACACCGTTCACGGTGCCGGCAACCAGCGGCGGCGGGCAGTGGCGGCTGCTGGTGGAGCGGTTCCCGGACGGCTCTGGGCGCATGGTCGTGGTCGCGGCCAGCCTCGAGGATGTCAACGCCACGATCTCGCGCCTACAGCGCATCGACCTCGCAGTGAGCATCGCCATCCTGGCCGCGCTGGCCGGAGTCGGCGTAGCCATCGTGCGCGCGAGCCTGCGGCCGCTGGTGGAGATCGAGCGGACCGCTGGGGCGATCGCGGCCGGCGACCTGGCCCAGCGGGTACCCGAGCGTGACCCGCGCACCGAGGTCGGGCGACTTGGCCGGGCCCTCAACACCATGCTGTCCCAGATCGAGGCGGCGTTCCGGGCCCGCGCCGCCTCCGAGGAGCGGATGCGCCGCTTCGTCGCCGACGCCAGCCACGAGCTGCGCACCCCCCTGACCACCGTCCGAGGCTTCGCCGAGCTGTACCGGCAGGGCGGTGCTCGCGAGCCGGTCGAGCTGGACCGGCTGATGCGCCGCATCGAGGACCAAGCCGCCCAGATGGGGCTGCTGGTCGACGACCTGCTGCTGCTGGCCCGCCTGGACCAGCAGCGCCCCCTGGAGCGCCGCCCGGTAGACCTGCTGGCCCTGGCCGCCGACACCGTCCACGACGCCCGCGCCGTCGCCCCCGACCGCCGCATCCAGCTGCTGACCGGCGGCGACCGCGGCGCCACCGGGCCGCTGGTGGTGCTGGGAGACGAAGCGCGCCTGCGCCAGGTCCTGGCCAACCTTATGAGCAACGCCCTCACCCATACCCCGGCGGGGACCCCAGTCGAGGTGGTGGCCCAGACCCGGCGGGAGGACGGCGTGGACCGCGCGGTCCTCGAGGTCGTCGACCACGGCGCCGGCCTTAGCCCCGAGCAGGCCGAGCGGGTGTTCGAGCGCTTCTACCGGGCCGACCCAGCCCGCTCGCACGCCCCCCGGGGGGGCACCGGGCTGGGCCTGGCGATCGTGGCCGCCCTGGTTGCCGCCCACGACGGCACCGTCGAGGTCAACTCGAACCCCGGGCAGGGGGCGACCTTCCGGGTCGTGCTCCCCCTGGCCCCCGACGCTCCGGACGTCCAGGCCGAGCCCACCACGCGCGCGACCGGCTGACCGCTCCGGCAACGCGGTCGCGTTACCAGCACACTCCCAGCTGGCTCACAGGGGTGCCGGAGCTGCCAGGTCCACGGTGATGTTGACCGACCGCATCGCGACACCGAGGAGGTCACCATGTCCATCCAGCTCACCGACCGTCCCTGGGTCAGGGAGTCAGACGCCGCCGACGGCGGCTCCTCGGGTTCGCAGCCCCCGACCACCAGCGACTCCCACGCCAACCCGGGCGGCCGGCGCCGGCGCTGGTCCCGCCGGCTGCCACCGGGCTCCTGGTGCTGGGCTCGGGGTCTCCGCCGGCACGGCCAGCGCCTACACCGTGACCAGGCTGGAGGGCGACACCACGACTTCGTCCCCCGCCAGCGTTAGCAGCGCCACCATCAGCTCACTGGCCAGCGTCGCCGAGGCGGTCAAGCCCAGCGTGGTCACCGTCATCGTGCGCAGCGCCGGCCAGGAGGCCGAGG
>DASUPQ010000935.1 GCA_036280995.1 Actinomycetota bacterium
TGGAACCGGCCGGCGGTTCCGCGACCGGGTCCCGGTACACCGGGTCGGTGCCGTACTGGGTCATGACATCTCCTCCTGCCTGCGATTGACTTGATGGTTCAAGCGCGCGCAGGCGTTTGTCTATCCCGGCATCGAGCGGCAAAACGACGAATTGCGCCGCCGGTCAGGATCCGGTGGCCTCCGGGAGCAGGGGAAGGTGGAGCTCGAAGCGGGCGCCGCGGCCGCTGGCCGGGTCGACCAGGAGGAGGTCGCCGTCCTGGCTGCGGGCGAGCTGGCGGGCGATGTACAGCCCCAGGCCGACGCCGCCGGAGCGGCGCTGCATGTGGCGCTCGAGCTGGGTGAAGCGGTCGAAGATGCGCTGGCGCTCGGCCTCGGGGATGCCGGGGCCGGCGTCCTCGACGGCGAGCACGGCCTCGGCGCCCTCGCGGGTCCCCGACAGCCGTACCGGCTCGGTGTCGGGCGAGTACTTGCAGGCGTTGTCGAGCAGGTTGGCCAGCACCTGCACGACCGCGTCCTGGGCGACCCGGACCGGCAGGGACCCGTTGGTCTCGATGGCGATGCGGCGGCCGGTGTGGCGCGCCCTGGCCTCGGCCCCGGCCTGGTGGACCAGGTCGATGGCGTCCAGCTCGGTCCTGGACGCGCCCAGGGAGGCCACCCCCTCGGCCTGCTCGAAGCGGGCGGCCAGCAGCAGCTGCTCGATCATGCGGTGCAGCCGCTCGCTCTGGTGGATGCCCATCCGGACCAGCTCGTCGCGCTCGGACGCGCTCAGCCGCTGGCGCCGGACCCGCAGGATCCCGAATACGCCGACGATCGTGGTCAGAGGGCTGCGCAGCTCGTGGGAGACGGTCGCGATCAGGTCGGCCTTGAGCCGGTCGGTCTCCTGCAGGCGCCGGACGACCTCGTGCTCGCGCTCGGTGAGCAGGCGCTGGCGCTCGGTCGCCTCCTCGGCGACGGCCTGCTGGGCCCTGGCCCGGATCTCCCCCGCCGAGGCCAGGAACACGGCCGCCAGGGGCACCACCAGGGCCGGGACCAGCAGCAGGCTGCGCTCGGCGACCACCACCGCCACCGGGGCCAGCGCCAGCACCATGGCCGAGCTGCCCAGCTCCAGGCGGAGGTCGTCGCGCCGCAGCCCCTGGAGCACGGGGATGCCCTGGTCGAGGCTGACCACGGTGCTGACCAGCAGGTGGTTGACCAGCATGAAGGCGGCCCCGCCGGCCGCCAGCGCGGGCAGGGTCGCGGTGGTGATCTCGTAGCCGCCGCCCAGGGCGTGGTAGACGGCCCCGCCGGCGGCCAGGGCGAGCACGTACTGGGCCGCGTTGAACAGCGTCTTGATGGCGCCCTTGCGCCGGCCCAGGTCGGAGACGACCGAGCCGAGGAGGAACACCAGCACCGCCACCGCCGTGCCGGCCAGGGGGACCAGCCCGTAGGCGAAGGTGGAGGTGATCGACACCTCCTTGAGCCGGTTCTGGGCGTTGATCCGGAGGAGGACCAGCTCGCCGGCGATCATGAAGAGGGCGAACACGGCGATCGCCCCGGCGACCTCGCGGGCGCGGCCGAGGTCGAGCCGGGTCAGCAGGAAGGCCAGCACGAACCCGGCGGCCACGGTGAGGCTGCCGACGTACCAGCGCAGTCTGGCCGACATCCTGCCCCTCCCCGGCGAGGTGACGACCGATTCTTCTGACTAGCGTACCCCGAGCTGATCCGCCCGGGGTACGTATGTATCAGCCCTTTTGAACTATCACCATCTCACGTGCCGGTGCGACGGCAATCGAATCCACTCCTTTCTGGTGTGGCTCGACGGCTCCGCAACGGGGCAATCCTCCCCATCCCTCCCCTTCTACCTCCCGCCGCTCACGAACTACTAATCGGCAAGGGATCTCCGCGCAGAGCCGTGCGTTCGGTACAGGAAGGGCATACCACCCGACCGGGTGGAAGCCGTAGGATCGCGCCGTGCGCTCCTCGTACCTGGCCATCCTGCGGCTCCCCCACGTCCGGCCGCTCCTGCTCGCCTCCCTGGTCGGGCGGCTGCCGACGGCCACCGGGCCGCTGAGCGTGGTCCTGTTCGTGCAGGAGGTGACCGGCTCGCTCGCCCGGGCCGGGGCCGCCTCGGCCGCCATCGCCCTGGCCAGTGGGCTGCTGGCGCCGGTCCGGGGCCGGCTGGTCGACCGCCTCGGGCAGCGCCGCTGCCTGCCTCCGATGGCCCTGGTCTTCGCGGCCGCCCTGGCCGGCATGGTCGCCGTCGCCGGCTCGAGCCCGGCCGAGGTCGCGGCCATGGTCGCCCTGGCCGCGGCCGCCGGGGCCGCCGCCCCGCCCCTGGGGGCGTCGATGCGGGTGCTGTGGCTGTCGCTGGTCGGCCAGGGCCCCCGGCTGCAGACCGCCTACGCTCTCGACGCCGTCCTCGACGAGCTGCTGTTCGTGATCGGGCCGCTGCTGGCCGGCGCGCTCGCCACCCTGTACCAGCCGTCGGCCGGGGTGCTGGCCACGGCCGGGCTGGCCGTGGCCGGGACGCTCGGGTTCGTGGCCTCGCCGGTGTCGAAGGCGCAGGCGGGCAGCCGGGCCGCGGCCGCGACCGGCCGGGGCGGCTGGGCCGGGGCCCTGCGCGGGCCGGGCATGCGCACCCTGACCCTGTCGCTCGCCGGCGTCGGCGCCGCCATCGGCATCTGGGAGATCGGCCTGGTCGGGGCGGCCAGGGAGGCCGGCTCGCCCGAGGCGGCCTCCCTGTTGCTCGCCGCCTGGGCCGCGGCCAGCGGTCTCGGCGGCCTCTGGTACGGGGCCAGGACCTGGCGCCGGTCGCCCGGCCACCGCTACCTCGCCCTGCTCGCCCTGCTCGTCCTGGCCGGCGCCCCGATGGCGGCCGCGGCCACGCCCCTGGCCCTGGGGGCGGTGGTCGCCCTGGTCGGGCTCGTCCTCGCCCCCCTGGAGAGCTCGGCCTACGTCCTGGCCGCCGAGCTGGCTCCGCCGGGCACCCTGACCGAGTCGGGCACCTGGCTGACCACCGCCATCAACGTCACCGGGGCGGCCGGCCTGACCGTCGCCGGGGTCCTGGTCGACCAGGCCGGGGTGCCGGCCACCCTGGCCGCCGCCTGCGCCTGCACGGCCGCCGGCCTGCTGGTCGCCCTGGCCGGCCGCGACCGCCTGGGCGCGGCCCCCTACCGGGGCCGCCACGAGGTGGGGCACGCCGCGACTCGACAACTGCGGCGGGAACGGCGCATGCTCTGATATCGCCCGATATCAGTTCGGGTATCAATGAGGGGTGCACCGATGTCAGAGCTGTCGCGCCTGCTGGTCAAGTCCGTCCGTTCCCTCCCGGCCGAGGAGCAGGACAAGCTCCTGGAGGCCATGCTCGAGCAACACCTGACCGCCTGGTCGGGGCCGGGTGGTGGTCCCGGCCTGCCGCCGTCCCCGGGGCACCGGGCCTACAGTCCGGAGCTCGCCTACGAGCTCACCCTGCCACCGCTCGGCCCCGAGACCGGCGGGCCCTGGCAGAGCGTGCCCGTCCGCCTCTCCACCGACCAGCACGAGCGGCTCAAGCAGTGGTGCCAGGCCAACGGGTTCACCATGGCCGTGGTCCTGCGCGGCCTGGTCGCGCGCTTCCTGGACGACCAGGCCGGCCGGGGCCGCCGGGCTACGGCGCCGCCCGCCGGCAAGCCCGGCGAGCCGCCGGCCTCCTAGCGCTGGCCCGCACCACCAGCTCGGCCGGGACGGGGGTCGCCCTGGTCGGGATGGGCAGCCCCCGGATGGCCGCCAGCACGGACTCCGCGGACTGGCGGCCCACCTCGGCGCCGTCGAGCCGGATGGTGGTGAGCGGCGGGTCGAAGCAGTCGGCCATGGGCACGTCGTTGTAGCCGACCACCGAGACGTCGCGGGGACAGTCGAGGCCGGCCTCGCGCAGCGCCCGGACCGCCCCCATGGCCATGGCGTCGTTGTGGGCGAACACCCCGGTGGCCCGGCGCCCGTCGGCCAGGGCCAGGGCCATCAGCCGCCGCCCCTCGTCGAAGACCGGCCGGCTGGCCGCCGGCGCCGCCCAGGCCTCCAGCCCGAGGCCGGTCGTGGCCTCGGCGAAGCTGTCGTGACGGTCCTTGAACGGCTGCACGTCCTGCGGTCCCGGCAGCTGGACGACCCGGCGGTGGCCGAGCTCGGCCAGGTGCCCGGCCGCCAGGGCGCCCCCGCCGAGGTCGTCGTGGGTCACCTCCGGCACCCCGGAGCCGGACAGGCCGCGCACGGCCAGGACCACCGGGACCCTGGACATCCAGCCGAGGATCCGGTCCAGGTCACCCCAGCGCGCGGCCAGCAGCACCAGCCCGTCCACCTGGCGGGCCAGGAGGTGGCCGACGGCCCGGTCGAGGGCCTGGGAGTCGTCGCGCGACTCGGCCATCAGCGCCATGTAGTCGGCCCGCTCCAGCTCGCCCTGGAGCCCGCGCATGACCGGAGCGGTGTAGGGGTTCCCGAGGTCGGCCACGACCACGCCGACCGTCGAGCTGAACCCGCGCCGCAGCCCCCTGGCCATCATGTGGTGCCGGTAGCCGAGCTCCTCGGCCACCCGCTTGACCCGGGCGCGCGTCTCGCGCGACACCGGGTGCGCGGTCCCGTCGTCCAGGGCCCGTGACGCCGTGGCCACGTGCACCTTGGCCGCCGCGGCCACGTCCCGGAGCGTCACCGCCCGACGCCCGGCCCGGTTGCCCGACGTCTCCACCTCGACCTCCCCCCTGCCCATCCGTTCTGCGAGCCTATACCGCGACGGCCCCCGTTGCTGATCCCAGGTAGCTGAGACGGGCCCGGGTGGTAGAGAGGAGAACGACATGCGGTTCCGGACCACGATCGTGCAGAGCGGCAAGAGCACCACCGGGATCCAGGTGCCCGGCGAGGTGATGGAGGCGCTGGGGGCGGGGAAGCGGCCGGCGGTCACGGTGACCGTGAACGGGTACCGGTACCGGAGCACCGTGGCCTCGATGGGCGGGGTGGCGATGGTCAGCCTGAGCGCCGAGCACCGCGCCGGGGCCGGGGTCGCCGGGGGGGACGAGGTCGAGGTCGACCTGGAGCTCGACACCGCTCCCCGGGAGGTGGAGGTGCCGGCCGACCTGGCCGCCGCGCTCGACGCCGAGCCGGCCGCCCGGAGCACCTTCGACGGGCTGTCCTACAGCAACAGGTCCTGGCACGTCCTCCAGGTCACCGGGGCCAAGACCGACGAGACCCGCCGGCGCCGGATCGCCAGGTCGGTCGACCTGCTCAAGCAGGGGCGCGCCCGCTGACGACGGGCGCGCTGCGCAACCTCTTGGTCAGCCCTCTTTGACGGTGGCGTACCAGACACGGTCGGCCGCCTCGATCAGGGTCTCGCTGACCCGGGAGAAGCGGCGGTAGAGCTCGCGGCGGCCGATGACCTCGCGGAGGTCGTCGACGGTGAGCAGGGCCGAGGCGGCCTTGCGGTAGACCCGCTCGACCTGGCGCTGGGTCTTGACGGCGGCGTCGGCGGCCGCGGTCGCGGTCTCGTCGCCGTCGCCGTGCCGGTTCTGGCTGAGGCGCTCGAACGCGAAGGTGAGCTGGCGGACGCCGTCGGCCAGCAGCGCCGCCATGTCCGCCGTCGCCTCGTCGGGCTCGATCCGCATGACCTCGGCCTCGCGCACCAGGTCCTTGGCGCCGTTGATGACGGCGTCCAGGCGCTCGGACATCACGTAGATGTCCTCGGCGTCGACCGGGGTGGTGAAGGCGATGGTGAGGGCCCGCCGCAGCTCCTTCTTGGCGTCGTCGGCCTTGTGCTCCCACTCCCTGACCTGCTTGGCCGCATCGGGCTCGGCGTTGGCCCAGGCGCGCAGCGCCTCCATGCCCTCCTGGGTGACCTTGGCCTGGTGGCACAGCAGGCCGAGCACGTCGGGGTTCTCGGGCAGGAACCAGCTCCGTTTCACGGGATCAACCTCCACAGTGGGACGAAGAGCGCCGCCAGCAGGGCGGCGGCGGGAAAGGTGGTGACCCAGGCGAGCAGGATGCTGCCCACGACCTCCCAGCCGACGTGGCGGTAGCGGCGGCGGCCGACCCCGACCCCGACGACCGAGGACGAGACCACCTGGGTGGTGCTGGCCGGAGCGCCGATCACCGAGGCGGCCAGGATCACGGCCGCCGAGCTCGTCTGGCTGACCAGGCCGTCGAGCGGCCGGATCCGGAAGATGCGGCGACCGATCGTCTTCACGATCCGCCACCCGCCCAGCGCCGTCCCGACGGTGAGGGCGGCGGCGCACGACATCGTCGCCCAGACCGGCGCCGACAGCGACGTGGTCGACCCGTTGGCCAGCAGCAGCACGGCCAGCACGCCCACCGCCTTCTGGGCGTCGTTGGCGCCGTGGCTGAACCCCAGCCATCCCGAGGTCACCCACTGGGCCTGGAGCATCGGCCGGTACATGCGGGCGGTGGCTCGGCGCAGGGCGCGCAGGGCGGCCCGCTCCATCAGCCAGGCCCCGCCGAACCCGAGCACCGGCGAGATGGCCAGCGCCGCCAAGGCCCCGAGCACGCCCTCCGGGTGCCCGCCGCCGACGCCGCCCCAGTTGACCGCCGAGACGCCCGCCTCCACTATCGCCGCCCCGACCAGCCCTCCGACCAGCGCGTGGCTGGAGCTGGAGGGCAGCCCCTTCCACCAGGTCACGATGTTCCAGGTCACGGCGGCGGTCAAGGCGGCCCCGACCAGCGGGATCGTCTGCTCCGGGGTGACCTCGACGATGCTGGCAATGGTGTCGGCCACGGCCGCGCCCAGCAGCAGCGGGCCGAGCATGTTGCAGGCCGCGGCCAGGACGATGGCCGGCCCCGGGCGGGCGGCCCTGGTGGCGACCAGGGTGGCGATGGCGTTGGCCGCGTCGTGGAAGCCGTTGGTGAAGGCGAAGGCCAGGATGGCGACGACCGCCAGCACGAACGCGACATCCACGCTCCCAGCCCTCCCGCCCGCCGGCCGCTCGCCGACGTCTGGATTGTGGCCAACTCGCCGGAGGTGTGGAAGCCGAGGTGCCTTCTGGGCGGGGTGGGAGGCGAGGGTCTTGCTGCAGTTGGCCGTTCGAAGGGTGGCCGGGGTTGGGGATCGAGCGCTGGCTGAGGCGGCCCCGGAGCCGGTCGACGGTGTGCACACCAAGACCACCCTCGAGGACTTCCTGGACCAGCTGGGTCACGCCATCGTCTTGAGCCATCTCGGCCCGGCTGCGAGGATGCGTTCATGAGCGCGGCGCCCTTGCGAGTGATGCTGGTCGACGACCACCAGGTCGTCCGCGACGGCATCAAACTGTTGCTCAGCAGCGTCGACGACGTGGTCGTGTGCGCCGAAGCGGCCACCGTCCACGACGCCGTACAGGTCGCCGCCCAGGCGTTGCCGGATGTCATCGTCATGGACGTCCGCCTGTCGGACGGGTCGGGCATCGAGGCGACCCGCGACATCCGCGCCGCCCGCCCCCAGACCCAGGTGCTGATGCTGACCAGCTTCGCCGACGACGAGGCCTTGTTCGCCTCCATCATGGCCGGCGCGTCCGGCTACGTGCTCAAGCAGATCCACAGTCCCGAGCTGCTGCGCGCCATCCGCACCGTGGGGGCCGGCCAGAGCCTGCTCGACCCGGCCGTCACCAAGGGGGTGCTGGACCGGCTGCGCAAGCACAAGCAGCTGGTCACCGACGAGAAGCTGGCCCGTCTCTCGCCCCAGGAGGAGCGGATCCTGGCGCGGGTGGCCGAGGGGCTGACCAACGGCCAGATCGCGGCCGAGCTGGGGCTGGCCGAGAAGACGGTGAAGAACTACGTGTCGTCGATCCTGGCCAAGCTGGAGGTGGCCCGGCGCGCCGAAGCGGCCGCCTACCTGGCCCGCCACACCACCACCCCCGGCCGCACCTGACATGGACTCGGTCGAGGTCGGCGGCCTGCGCATCGCCTACGAGCGTGCCGGCGACCCTGGTCCTGGCCTCCGCGTACGCCGGCTGGTCCGGTTCCCTTCCCGCCGAGGTGGTCACCCAGCGCCTCCAGCAGGCGATGGCCCTGTCGGAGCTGCCGCCCGACGAGTTCGTGGACACGCTCCTCCCGACCATGTTCTCCGACGGGACCCCGCCCGAGACGGTCGACGCGTTCAGGGCGAGCATGCGGGCCTTCCACCCCACCGGCTTCCGCTCAGGCTTCGTCGGGAACGAGGATCAGCTTCCCGTGCGCGCCTGGCTCGAGGATCCGCCGGTGGGCGGCGGCCGCCTCGCGCAGGGGCAGCTCCTCGCCCACGACCGGGCGCAGGACGCCGCTCCGGAGCTTGGCCGCCACCGCCGCCAGAGCGCCCGCCGACTCCGCCTCCGAGGCGTTCCACAGGGCGGTCCCCATGACGGTCGCCTCCTTGATCATGGTCAGCCGCGGGGTGAACTCCAGCCGCCCACGGCTGCCGACGACCACCACCCGTCCCCCGACCGCCAGGACGCCCAGGTCCTGTTCCAGGTTCACGTCCGCGAGCATCTCCACCACGACCGAGACCCCGCGGCCGCCGGTGAGGTCCGCCAGCTCGTCCAGATAGCCCGGCGCCGAGTGGTCCAGGACGTGGCTGGCGCCCGCGCCACGGACCACCTCGGCCCCTTCCGCCGACCCGGCGGTGCCGATCACCACGGCGCCGGCGTCGCTCGCCAGCTGGGTGGCCGGGACCCCGACGCCGCCGCTGGCGCCGTGGATGAGCACGGTCTCGCCGGGCTGGAGCCCGGCCTTCTGGAACAGCGCGCGCCAGGCGGTGACGCAGGGGACGCCCACCGCCGCGCCCTGCCCGTACGACAGCGTTGGCGGCAGCGGATGGACCCCCGCCGCGTCCCCCACCGCCAGCTCAGCGTACGTACCCGACCAGCCGGGCGTTCCCAGCGCGCCCACGAACACCCGGTCGCCCGGCCCCACCCCCTCCACCCCGGCGCCCACCGCGTCGACGACCCCGGCCCCGTCGAATCCAGGCGTGTACGGCAGCTCCGGGGTGAAGAACGCGTACGTCCCCGTCCGGATGTAGGTGTCGGCCGGGTTCACCCCGATCGCCTGCATGCGCACCCGGACCTGGCCGTCCCCCGGTTCCGGCACCGGCAGCTCGCGGTACTGCAGCACCTCCGGGCCCCCGAACTCCGGCACCTGGATCCCGTGCACTCAGGCCTCCCTGCTGGTCGCGCGAGCGTGCTCCACCAGCGTCTTGCGCGGCGGCGTGAACACGTCCAGCTCCAGGCAGCCGGAGTCCAGGGTGCGGGCGCCGTGCGGCACCCACGGCGGGATCACCGCGACATCGCCAGGACGCATGGTCCGCGACTCCCCGTCGAGCTCGAACTCGAACTCGCCCTCGAGCACGACGACGATCTGCTCCTCCTCATGGACATGGGTCGGAGCGACGGTGTGCGGCGCGAACGACACGAAGTTGGCCAACGCCTTCTCGCCGAGCACCGGACGGAACTGCAGCCCCGGGACGAACTCGACCGGGTCGATGTCACTCACCGTGACGAACCGCCCGGGTCCCTTCGGCATCCCACGGGCCTCGCTGCTGAAATGGGCTTCACCGCTGGCGCTGGTCATCGCATCATCCAATCTCCCGACGGCGGTAGGGAACGGCGAGCTGGCCCAGGGCTGACCATCGGCGCGTTGCCGGTCATCAGGCGGGACGATACCTCCTACACTGGCCCCACTGTGAGGCGCCTCTGGTTGCTCCGCCATGCCAAGTCCAGCTGGGATCAGCCCGGCCTTCCCGATGCCGACCGGCCCCTGGCGCCGCGGGGCCGGCGAGCCGCCGACGTCCTTGCCGCCCACCTGGCGGCCGCGGAGGTCCGGCCGGCGGTGGTGTTGTGCTCCTCGTCGCTGCGGACCCGCGAGACGCTGGCGGCCATCCTGCCCGCGCTCGGGGACGCCCTCGAGATCCGGATCGAGCGGGACCTGTACGGGGCCGGGGCCGCGCAGCTGCTGGACCGGCTCCGGCAGCTACCGGACGGGGCGTCGTCGGCCATGCTGATCAACCACAACCCGGCCACCCAGGACCTGGCCCTGGCGCTGGCCTCG
>DASUPQ010000936.1 GCA_036280995.1 Actinomycetota bacterium
GTTCGACCACATCAGGCCGCCGGCGGGGCCCCGTGACCAGCATCTGCTCGGTCTGGTTCAGGAGCGCGGGCAGCACGCCCGGGTCGGCGAACCGGTCGATCAGCTCCCGGGCCTCCTCGACCAGCGCCCTGGCCCCCTGGAGGTCGCCGCGGCCCCGGCGCACGGGCGCCAGCAGCAACAGCGCGAACGCTCGTTGCACGAGCATGCTGTCGATCCCGACCGGCGCCAACGCCCGCTCCAGCTGCTCCTCGGCCTCGGCGAGCTCGCCCTGGCGGGCCAGGGCCCGGCCCAGCGCCGCATGGGCGATCCCGCACAGCGGCTCGCTGCTGAGCCCTTGCGCCTCGGCGACCGCGGCCGCGCGATGCGCAAGCGCGGCGGCGGTCCGATCGTCGCCGTCATCGGCGGCGATGAGCGACAGCACCGGCAGCGCGGTCAGCACGGCGAACGGCTGGGCGGATGGCGACACGACCCGGACCAGCTCCTCCAGCTGTGGCCGCGCCTCTGCCGGGAACCCTGACAGGTACAGGGCCTGCCCGAGCGCCGCCCGCGCCATCCAGGAGTACGGTGAGGGCCCGGGGCCGGCGAGCTCGAGCGCGCGGCGCGCCGCGCCAGCCGACCGCCCGACGTCGCCGAACAGCTGGGCGGCGCGCGTCAGGGCGGCGCCGAAGGCCAGCGACGCGACACCGTCGGGCAGCTCACCGTCCCAGGTGTCGTCCTCCGCGGCGGCCAGCCAGCGTTCGGTCTCCTGCTGGGAGCTACCGGAGAACCCACGGATCCAGGCGGCGATGTAGGCGACCGGTGGGGCGGCCGTGATCGACCCGTCCGGGAGCCCGTCCAGCCAGCGGGCCACGGTCGCCAGGCGTCCGCGGCGCCAGTAGCCCAGCCAGTTCCGCGCGATCAGCGCCGCGGCCTCGGTGTAGTCCTCGGCTGCGGTGGCGTGACCGATGGCGTCCTCGAAATTGCCGGCCTCTCGATGCCAGGCCGCGGCCCGCCGATGCAGCGCCGGGACCAGCGCCGGGTCGCGATAGCGGAGCTCCAGGCGCAGCAGCTCGGCGAACAAGTGGTGGTAGCGGTACCACTGCCGGTGGTCGTCCATTGGGTTCAGGAACAGGTTGGCGCGCTCCAGCTCGGCCAGCACCCCGGCGGACCCCTCGGTCTCGAGCACGGCGTCGCACAACGGGCCGGACAGGCGCTCCAGGATCGAGGTCCGCAGCAGGAAGGTCCTGATCGCCTCCGGCTGGCGGGCGAGGACCTCCGCCGCCAGGTAGTCGGCGACATGGCGGTTGTCGCCGTGGAACGAGGCGATGAACCCGGTGGCGTCCTTGCGGCCGCGGAGCGACAGGCCGGCCAGGGCCAGCCCGGCCGGCCAGCCCTCGGTCCGCTCGGCCAGGCGCTCCACGTCCTCGGTGGCCAGCTGCAGCCCCATCGAGCCGTTGAGGAGCGCCGACGCCTCCTCGCCGGTGAACTCCAGCTCCGCGACCCGGAGCTCGGTCAGCTCCCCTCTGGCTCGCATCCTGGCCAGGGGCAGCGGCGGATCGCTACGGGTCGACAGCGCCACATGGACATCCGCTGGGAGGTGATCCAGGAAGAAGCCGAGGACCTGGTGGCAGGTGGGGTTGGTGACCAGGTGGTAGTCGTCCAGCACCAGCACCAGCGACGAGCCAAGCTGGGCCAGCTCGTTCAGCAGCGACGGCAGCACCACCCGGTGCAGATCCGCGCTCCTGCCCCCCAAGGCCTCCAGCGCGGTCGCGCCAAGGTTCGACTGCACGGTCCGGAGCGCCTCGACGACATGGACCCACAAGCGGGTCGGGTCGTTGTCGCCGTCGTCGAGGGAGACCCAGGCCACCCGGCCGGCGCCCGCGGTCGTGGCCCATTGGGCCAGCAGGGTCGTCTTGCCGAACCCGGCCGGAGCGTCCAGCAGGCACAGCTTGCCCTCCAGGCCGTCCCGCAGCCGTGCCTGGAGGCCGGGGCGGTGGATGAGCTCCGCCTGCGGTGGCGGCGGCACCAGCTTGGTCCAGACCAGCCCGGGATCCGCCTGCGGTGGCGGCAGCTCCAGGGCGCACCAGACGGTCTTGCCGCCGGCCGGTCCGGGGCGCACCCCCCAGTCGGCCGCCACCCGGTCGACGATCAGCAGGCCGAACCCGCGGCCGGTGCCGTCCCTGGCCGCCTGCACCCGCGACAGGTTCGGGTCCTGGTCGTGGACGGCCACCTCGAGCCGGCGGCCGCGCAGCTCCACCCGCAGCTCCAGCGCCGTGCCGGCGTGCGTCACGGCGTTGGCCACCAGCTCATTGGCCACCAGCGCGGCCGGCTCGCCCAGGCCCGCGAGCTCCCAGCGGCCGCACACCTCCCGGACGAACCCCCGCCCAGCGGCGGCCGCGGTCGGCACCGGCCCGAGCTCCAGCACCATGCGCCCCTGGCGGCTGGACTGCTGCATCCGCATCGTGCCTTCCGTCCCGCCGTCGGACAGAACAAGCATCCTACGCGGCGGTGCTCCTGCCAAGAGAACTGCTGGCCGGCCCGGCTCTAGGACCCCGGGCGCGGCCTGGCCGGTCGGCTCCGGACCGTCGCCGCCGCCGGCTTCGGCCGGGGGCGGAGGAAGGCCGACAGCCGCGCCCCGAACAGGTGCCCGCCGGCCAGCGACAGGATGGCGGGCAGCAACGTGATGGCCGCCACCACCGCCGTGAGCACGGCCACGGCGCTGGCGTAGCCGAGCGACGCCACCAGGGGATGC
>DASUPQ010000937.1 GCA_036280995.1 Actinomycetota bacterium
GCCCCGGCGATCTGGGGGAGCACGAAATAGATCACCACGAAGGCGACCAGCAGGAGCTGGACGAGGCGCCTGACCGGCGTGACCAACCGCGCTCGGGTCCGGATCATGGGTGCTGCCAGTATAGATGGCGACCTGCGGACCCCCGGGGACTACCCGTTGGCCCCCAGGCGGGCCAGCAGCCCGGCCAGGAGGGCGGTGCGCGGGACGACGCTCTCAAGATCGAGCCACTCCGTCGGCCCGTGGGCCTCGCCGCCCACCGGGGCCAGGCCGTCGATCGTGGGCAGGCCGGCGGCGGCGGTGGTGTTGGCGTCCCCGGCCCCGCCGGTGGCCGCCTCGCCGACCTCGAACCCGAGGTCGCGGGCGACGGCCCGGGCCTCGGCGACCAGCGCGGCCACGGCCTCGGTGCGCTCCATCGGCGGGTGGCGGTGGGCGGGCAGCAGCTCGGCCCGGGCGCCGGAGACCGTGGTCGCGGCCACGATCCGCCCGACCTCGTCCATGGCCTGGTCGAAGGCGGCCGTTGTCGCCGCCCTGACCTCGACCTGCATGGTCGCCCGGTCGGCGACCACGTTGGTCCGGCTGCCGCCCCGGAGCACGCCGACGTTGCAGGTCACCCCGTCCCAGCGGCCGTTCAGGCCCTGCAGGGCGACCGTCTTGTGGGCCGCCTCCAGGAGGGCGTTGACCCCCTCGGTGGGGCGGACCCCGGCGTGGACGGCCTTGCCGGTGACCTCGACGGTGAACGCCGAGATGCCCTTGCGGGCCGAGACCAGGGCGCCGTTGACCCGGGCCGCTTCCAGCCCCACGGCGATGTCGTGGTCGCCGGCCAGGGCCTCGATCAGCGGCCGGCTGAACGGCGAGCCGATCTCCTCGTCGGGCGAGCAGACGAGCGTGATGGCGGCGAAGTCGTCGAACCCGGCCAGGTCGCACAGGACCTCGACGGCCTCGAACCCGCACACGACCCCGGCCTTGTCGTCGGTCACGCCGGGCCCGTAGGCGCGCCCGTCCCGGGTCCGGAACGGCCGGGCGGCGGCCGTCCCCTCGTCGAACACCGTGTCCATGTGGGCCAGCAGCAGCAGGCGCCGCCCGCCGTCGGCCACCGGCCGGGCCCCGGCCCGCCGGCCGACCACCATGTCGCCCAGGGGGGCGCCGGCCCACTCCTGGTCCGGGCGGTGCTGGTGGCGCTCCACCTCCCAGCCACCCGCCTCGAAGCGGGTCTGGCACAGGTCGGCGACCCGGTTCACGCCCGCGGTCGTGAACGAGCCGGAGTCGATGTTGACCAGCTCCTCGATCCGGGCCAGGACGTCGTCGAAGCGTTCGCGCAGCGGCGCCAGCAGGCTCGCCGGCTCGGCCCTGGGGTCGGTCACAGGCCGACGCTCTTGATGACGCCCTTGACCGTCTCGGCCGAGCGGCGCAGGCCCGCGACCTCCTCGGCCGACATCGGGCTGGGCAGGACCATCTCGACGCCGAGGCGGTCCACCACCGACGGCAGCGACAGGCAGACGTCGTCGATGCCGGCCTGGCCGTCGAGCAGGGAGCTGACGGGCAGCACCTGGCGCTGGTCGCGCAGGACGGCCTCGACGATCCGGGCCGCGGCCAGCCCGACCGCGTAATTGGTGGCGCCCTTGCCGCGGATGATCTCGCTGGCCGCGCCGACCACCCGGCGGTGGATGTCCTCGCGGGCGGCCGCGTCCAGCGGGGGCCGGCCGGGGACGTCCCAGGCCAGCAGCGGCACCGACCCGATGGAGGCGCTGCTCCACAGGGGGACCTCGGAGTCCCCGTGCTCGCCGGCGATGTAGGCGTGGACGTTCTGCACGGCCACGCCGCAGTGGTCGGCGACCAGCAGCCGCAGCCGCGAGCTGTCCAGCACCGTGCCCGACCCGAACACCCGCTGGGGCGGCAGGCCCGAGATCTTCAGAGCCGCGTAGGTGATGACGTCGACCGGGTTGGTGACCAGCAGCAGGATCGCCTCGGGGGCGACCTCGAGCAGCCGCGGGACGATCGCCTTGGAGAGGTTGACGTTGGCCTCGGCCAGCTCCAGGCGGGTCTGCCCGGGCTTCTGCTTGGCCCCGGCGGTGATCACGACCAGGTCGGCCCCGCGGCAGACCTCGACGTCGTCGGAGCCGACGACGGTGGCCTGGGGGACGAACTGGAGGCCGTGGTTGAGGTCGAGCACCTCGGCCCGGGTCTTGGCGGCGTTGATGTCGTAGAGGGCGATGGTCCGCCCGATCCCCTGGATCAGGCAGGCGTAGGCGCAGGTGGCCCCGACGCTGCCGGCCCCCACCACCGCCACCTTGGTGGTGCCCGCCGATCCGATCATGAGGGAACCCTACCGGATAATGTCCGGGCCATGGCCGAGACGGCGGAGCCAACGCTGGTCGAGCTGCGCGTGCTCGACGGGGCCAACCTGTACTTCCCCCGCCCGGCGATCAAGCTCACCCTGGAGGTGCCGGCGCTGCTGTCGCTGCCCGAGGAGCGGGCGGCGGCGGTGGCCGGCGAGGTCGGCCTGATGGCCGGGGCGCCGGGCCCGCCCGGGGGCGAGCAGCGGCGCCGCTTCGCCACCAGGCTCCTGGCCCACCTGGTCCGGCGGACCGCGGCCGCGGCCGGGGTGCGGGCGCTGGCCGTGCGCAGCCGCCCCGGCCCCGAGCCGGCCCAGGTGGTGGTCGCCTACCCGTGGCGCCGCCAGCACGCCGCCGAGGCCCTGGGCCGGGCCGTCGCCGAGCTGGTCGCCGACATCGCCGCCCCCGGCCTGGCCGAGCGGGTCGGGCAGCGCGGGACGGCGCTGCGCGACGTCGAGCCCGGCCCGGGCCCGTCGCTGCCCGCGCCCAGGATCCCGACGGTGGCGGTGACCGGCACCAACGGCAAGACGACGGTGACGCGGCTCATCGCCCACATGGGCCTGTGCGCCGGGCTGCGCGTCGGCTGGTCCAACACCGACGGCATCTACCTGGACGGCGAGCTGGTCGACGAGGGGGACTGGTCGGGGCCGGGCGGGGCCGCCCGGGTCCTGGCCCAGCCCGGCATCCAGCTGGCCGTGCTCGAGACGGCCCGGGGCGGCATCCTGCGCCGCGGGGTCGGCGTCACCCACAACGACGTGGCCGTGGTCACCAACATCTCCGCCGACCACCTCGGCCTCGGCGGCATCCACACCCTTGACCAGCTGGCCGAGGTCAAGGCCACGATCGTGCGGATCACCCGCGCCGGCGGCTGGGTGGTGCTCAACGCCGACGACCCGCGGACCCTGGCCATGCGCCGGCTGTCACGGGCCCGCCCGTTCGTGTTCGGCCTCGACCCGGACGCGCCCGGGCTGCGCGAGGCCCAGACCGAGGGCGGGCGCGCCGCCACCGTGCTCGACGGCGACCTGGTCGTGCTGACCAGGGGCCGGGTCGACCGGCTCCTGCCCGTCCTCGACGTGCCCGTCACCCTGGCCGGCCTGGCCTCCTTCAACGTGGCCAACGCCCTGGCCGCGGCCGCCGCCGGCATCGCCATCGGCCTGCCCACCGAGGCGGTGCTGGACGGGCTGCGCGGGTTCCGGCCCGACCCGGGCCAGAACCCGGGCCGCATGAACATCCTCGACCTGGGCGGCCGGGCGGTGATCGTCGACATGGCCCACAACGAGGCCAGCCTGCTCGCCCTGCTGGAGGTGGCCAGGGGCCTGCGCCTGCCCGGCGGCCGGGTGCTGGCCAGCGTCGGCACCGCCGGGGACCGCTCCGACGAGCTGATCCGCTCCCTGGGCGAGCTGGCGGCCAGGGGCGCCGACCGGATCGTGGTCGGCGAGAAGCACAAGTACCTGCGCGGCCGCGACCCCGGCGAGCTGGTCGGGCTGCTGCGCGAGGGTGCGGCCACGGTCGGCGTCCTCGACGTGCCCACCTACCCGGGCGAGCTGGCCAGCCTCCAGGCCCTGGCCGCCTCCTCCGGGCCGGGCGACGTGATCGCCCTCATGGCCCCGGCCGAGCGGGCCGAGATCCTCGCCTGGCTCAGCGAGCAGGGCGCCACCCTGCTCGACCCCGGCCGGCTCCGGGCCCGGGTAGTCGAAGCCCGCGGCGGGTAGCCTCACCGGGACCCGCCACCCGCCGCACCCCTGGAGGTCCCCGTGCTCGAAGAAGGCGTGCGCCAGCTGGCCAAGGAACGGAACTTCGCCGTCCTGACCACGCTGCTGCCCGACGGCCAGCCCATGTCCCACGTCATGTGGATCGACTGCGACGACGAGCACGTCGTCATCAACACCGAGACCCACCGCCAGAAGGTGAAGAACATCCGCCGCGACCCGCGGGTCACGGTCACCATCTGGGACGCCGGCGACCCCTACCGCTACGCCGAGGTCCGCGGCGAGGTGGTCGAGACCGTCGCCGGCCCCGAGGCCAGGGCGCACATCGACGAGCTGTCGATGAAGTACAACGGCCACGAGTACCGCAACCAGATCCAGTCCGAGCGGCTGATCCTGCGGATCAAGCCCCTGCGCCAGCGGCTCCGGACGCCCTAGACCGGGACTGCAGCTCGTCCACGATGCTCTCGACCTGGTCGGCGCAGAGCACCACCAGGTCGCCCGGGTTGGCCCGGTCGAGGGCGAGGCGGGAGGCCTCCAGCTCGTCCAGCACCACCTCCAGGCTGCGGCAGCGGCCCCCGTCGGCGGCCCCGGCCCGGGCGCCGGCGGCCACCAGCTCGGCCACCTCGCCCGGCTCGCGGCCGCGCAGGTTGCGGTCCTCGCGCACGATCAGGGCGTCGAAGTGGCGGGCCGCCACCTCGCCCAGCTCGCGGATGTCCTTGTCGCGGCGGTCGCCGGGGCTGGCGATCACCCCGGTCCGCCGCCTGGCCATGATGTCGCCCCCCTTGGGCGGGGTGGCCAGGCGGTCGACGAAGTCGCCGAGCATGCGCATGCCGGCCGCGTTGTGGCAGTAGTCGACGATCACCCGGTAGCCGTCCACCTCGAACAGGTTGAGCCGCCCCGGGGCCACCTCGTAGGAGGTGGTGAACGAGCGCAGGCCGGCCCGGATGTCGTGGACGTGGGCGCCTGCGGCCAGGGCGGCCGCGGCCGCGGCCATGGCGTTGGCCACGTTCATGCGGGCCCGGCCCCCGAAGGTCGCCGGGACCGCCCCGGTGGGCGCGATCAGGGTCGAGCGCCGGCCCTGGCGCAGCACGATCCCCTCGCCCAGGCGGCCGTCCTCGAGCACGATCGCCCGCCCGCCCCGGCGGCAGTGGCTCTCGACCAGCTCGTTGCCGTCCTGCATGGAGAAGTAGACCAGCTCGCCCGAGCAGTGCCGTCGCATCCCGGCGACCAGCGGGTCGTCGGCGTTGAGGACCCCGTGGCCGTCGCGGGGGACGGCCTCGATCACCACCTGCTTGACCGCGGCCAGCTGCTTGAGGGTGTCGATGCCGCGCAGCCCGAGATGGTCGGCGCCGATGTTGAGGACCACCCCGACGTCGTTGCGCTCGTAGCCGAGGCCCTCGCGCAGGATCCCGCCCCTGGCCACCTCGAACACGGCGAAGTCGACCCGCGGGTTCTGCAGCACCATCCGGGCCGAGCGCGGCCCCGAGGCGTCGGCCGTGACCACCAGCCGCTCGTCGATCAGGATGCCGTCGGTCGAGGTCAGGCCGACCTGGCGGCCCATCCCCTTGAAGATGTGGGCGACCATCCGGGCCGTGGTCGTCTTGCCGTTGGTGCCGGTCACGGCCACGATCGGGATGCGCGACGGGGTGCCGGGCGGGAACAGGAGGTCGACCACCGGCTTGGCCACGTACTGGGGCTCGCCAACGGTCGGGTGGGTGTGCATGCGGAAGCCGGGGGCGGCGTTGACCTCCACGATCGCCCCGCCGCTCTCGCGCACCGGCTCGGCCAGGTCGGGGGCGATGAAGTCGATCCCGGCCACGTCGAGCCCGACCACCCGGGCCGCCTCCTCGGCGATCTCCACGTTGTCGGGGTGGGCCTCGTCGGTCCGGTCGATCGAGATGCCGCCGGTCGACATGTTGCCGGTCAGGGTCAGCTTGACCATGGCGCCCTCGGGCGGCACGTCGTCCAGCTCGAAGCCCTGGTCGCGGACCAGCTCGACCGCGGCCTGGTCGACCCGGATGCGGGTCAGGACCTTCTCGTGGCCGACGCCGCGGCGCGGGTCGGCGTTGGTGATCCCGACCAGCTCGGCCACGGTGTGCTCGCCGTCGCCGACCACATGGGCCGGGACCCGCTCGGCGATGGCCACCATCCTGCCGCCCACCACCAGCACCCGGTAGTCGTTGCCGGCCACATAGGTCTCGACCAGGACCGTGCCCCGCCGGGCCTCGGCCTGGGCGGCCGGGAAGGCGGCGGCCACCTCCTCCTCGCTGCGCAGGTCGAGGTGCACGCCGCGGCCGTGGTTGCCGTCCAGCGGCTTCACCACCAGCGGGAACCCGAGGCGCCGGGCCGCGGCCAGGGCGTCCTCGGCCGACCGGACCGGGTAGGAGCGGGGCACGGGCAGCCCGGCCGCGGCCAGCAGCCGGGTCGTCAGCTCCTTGTCGCCGGCCACGTCGACCGCCAGCGAGCTCGTCTTGGAGGTCATGGTGGCCCGGATGCGCTGCTGGTAGATGCCCTGGCCGAGCTGGACGAGCGAGTACTCGTTCAGCCGCAGCCAGGGGATGTCGCGGGCCGCCGCCTCGTCGACGATGGCCTGGGTCGAGGGGCCGAAGGCGGTCCGTTCGGCCCGCAGGATGAACCGCTCCAGCTCGGCCTCGAAGTCGAAGCCCGGCTCCCGCTCGACCAGGTGGTTGACCAGCCGCACGGCCAGGCGGCCGGCGGCCAGCCCGACCTGGTCGTCGCCGTAGCCGTAGATCACGTTGTACTGGCCGCGCGTGCGGGCGCTGCGGGTCTTGCCCCGGCGCTGCTCCCCGCCGGCCTCCCGCTGGAGCTGGAGGGCGACGTGCTCGGCCACGTGCCCCAGCCAGGTGCCCTCGCGGAGCCGCTCCACGAACCCGCCCCGCCGGCCGACCCCGCAGGTGTGGTCGACCAGACCGGGCAGCAGCTCCAGCAGGTCGTCGGTGAAGCCCGGGATCGTGTTCGAGGGGAAGTCCTCCAGCGAGCCGAGGTCGACCAGCAGGTGGATGGCCTTGTCGTACGACCAGAAGTTGGGCCCCCGGTAGACGCGGGCCTCCAGGATCCGCAGGTCGGGCCGAGGGCCGCCGGGCCCGGGGCTGTCGGGCTGGGGGCTGCCGGGCTGGGGGCTGCCGGGCCCGGGGCTGTGGACAGCCGGTCGCGCGCCTTCCCGCCGGCGGCTACCCTCCCGTTTGGGGGCCCGCCCATCGGCGGACGAGGTTGCCGCTCGGGCGCCGGCCAGGTCTTCGGCCAGGTCGTCGCTCATTGCGATGCCTCCTGCTCCTCGCCGCCACGGCCGCGGCGGCGGCGCGCCCGCTGCCCGGCCGGCCACTCCTCGGCCGCCTCCTGGCGTGCCTGCCGCCTCGGGGTCGCGACCGCCTGCAGCCGGGGCAGCAGGACCCGGGCGCCGAGGTCGAAGCGGTAGCCCGGCGGGAGGGCGTGCAGGACGACGCCCGACACCAGCACCGGCCGCCGCGCCCTGACCTCGAACGCGTCCGACTGGGCCCTGGACCCGTCGACCACCGTGACCGTCCCTTTCCCCAGCACCTCGAGCACACCGTCGGGGCTGATGATGGCCGCCGTGTCCTCGTCGATGCCGATGCCGAGCTGGCTGGGGGACTCGGCCACCAGCAGCAGCAGCCGTCCCAGCCGGTTGCGCTGGGTGAAGTGCTGGTCGATGACGGCGCCGGGCAGCAGCCCGAGACCCGCCGCCATGTGGGCCAGGCGCTGCTTGGGAACCTCCCCGGGGCCGCCGAAGGCGACCATGTGGGAGCTCAGGGCGCTCGCCCCGGCCGAGGTGCCGCCGACCACCGCCCCCCGCCGGTGCGCGTCCACCAGGGCCGCCCCGAGCCGGGTCCCGCTCACCACCATCGACAGCCGGAGCTGGTTGCCGCCGGTCATGAACACCCCGGTGGCCCCGGCGACGGCCTCGGCCGGTCCCGGTGCCTCCGCCTCCTCGCGGGTCGCGGGCCGCAGCCCGATGACCTCGGCCGCGCCCAGCTCGGTGAACACCCGCCGGTACAGCCCGAGGATCTCGTCGCCGAGCGAGGAGGCGGCCGCGATCACCGCGATCCGCGCCCGCCCGCCGCCGGCGAGCTGCACGAAGCGGTTGAGGATGGTCCGGTGGCCGAGCTTGTCCTCCGCACCACCGATGGCCACGAGGACGCCGGCTCCGGCCCGGTTGATGTCGGAGGCCATGTCGCAGTCTAACAAGCGGGCCTCTTACACCTGCTTGATGGCGTTGGCCTACCATTTCAGGCATGCGGGTGCTGGTCGTCGAGGATGAGGCCGACCTGGCCGACGCGATCGCGCGCGGCCTGCGTCGGGAGGGCTACGCCGTGGACGTCGCCTACGACGGTGACGAGGCCGTCGACAAGGCGAGCGTCAACGACTACGACGTGGTCTGCCTCGACCTGAACCTGCCCAAGGTGGACGGCATCGAGGTGGTGCGGCGCATCCGGGCCGACGATGTCGGCCAGCCGACCCGGGTGCTGATGCTGACCGCCCGCGACTCGACCCGCGACCGGATCACCGGGCTGGACGAGGGCGCCGACGACTACCTGGTCAAGCCGTTCGACTTCGACGAGCTGACGGCGCGGGTGCGGGCCCTGCTGCGCCGCGACGCCGGCCGCTCCGGGGCGGTGCTGCGGGTCGGGGACATCGAGCTGGACAGCTCCCGCCACGACGCCCGCCGCGACGGCCGCCAGCTGCCCCTGACGCCCAAGGAGTTCGCGCTCCTGCGCTACTTCATGTCCCGGCCCGGGCAGGTCCTCAGCCAGGAGGAGCTGCTGGAGCACGTCTGGGACGAGAACGCCGACCCCTTCACCAACACCGTGCGGGTCACCGTGATGACGCTGCGCCGCAAGCTGGCCGACGCCGGCGACGACCAGCCGATCGAGACGGTCGTCGGTCGCGGCTACCGCCTGCGCGAGCAGCCATGAACCCGCCCGGCTGGCTGGTCGACCGGCTGCCGGAGTGGGCCCGGTCGATCCGCTTCCGCTACACCCTGCTGTACTCGGCGGTGCTGTTCGGCCTGGCCGCGGTGGTGGTGGCCGCCATCTACCTGGTGCTGATGATGTCGCTGCGCGGCGAGCCGCCCTCGCCGACCTACACCCGGCGGTGGTGCCGACCCTTCAGCGACGACTGCGTCACCATCGACTACTTCCAGGCCAAGGAGTTCGCCCGCTTCGTCCACTCGGTGACCCTGACCAAGCTCCGCAACTACTCCTTCGGCGCCCTCGGGGTGCTGTTCGTGGCCAGCCTGGGCGTCGGCTGGGTGGTCGCCGGCCGGGTGCTGCGGCCCATCGGCCGCATCACCTCGGTGGCCCGCGACATCCAGGCCACCGACCTGTCGCGCCGCATCGAGCTGCCCGGCCCCGACGACGAGCTGAAGCAGCTGGCCGACACCTTCGACGCCATGCTGGCCCGCCTGGACGCCGCCTTCGCCGCCCAGCGCCAGTTCGTCGCCGACGCCTCCCACGAGCTGCGAAATCCGCTGGCCATCATCCGCACCAACGTCGACGTCGCCCTCGCCGACCCCCACGCCGACCCCGACGACCTGCGCCACACCATCACGGTGGTCCAGCGGGCCAGCGACCGCATGGCCCGCCTGGTCGACGACCTGCTGGCCCTGGCCCGCCGTCAGGAGCCGACCCTGGAGCACGAACCGGTCGACCTCGGCGCCGCCGTGGCCGAGGCCAGCGACGACTTCGTGGTCCCGGCGGCCGCCCGCGGCATCGTCCTCGACCGGGCCATCGCCCCCGGCGTGACCGTCACCGGCGACCGCGACGCCCTCAAGCGGGCCGTGGCCAACCTGCTCGAGAACGCCGTCCGCCTGGCCCCCGAGGGCTCCCGCATCCGCCTCGCCACCGGCAGCGAAGGCCACCGCGCCTGGATCGCCGTCGCCGACGAGGGCCCGGGCATCGCCCCCGAGGACCAGCCCCACGTCTTCGACCGCTTCTGGCGCGCCGACCGCGCCCGCGCCCGCGCCGACGGCGGCACCGGCCTCGGCCTGGCCATCGTCCGCCAGATCGTCGAGAGCCACGGCGGCCAGATCCGCCTCCAGTCCAAGGTCGGCGTCGGTTCCTCCTTCGTCATCTGGCTCCCCGTCACCCCCACCCCCACCCCCACCCCCGGGACGACCCCCCGCCCCCCGGCCCCCGCCCTCACCCCCGCCGAGCGCGCCCGCACCAGGCCGTCGTTCGGCCCCGGGTCGGAGTAGGCGCCGCGGCGGTTCGCCGCCGCGGTCCCGGCCCGCCCCACGGCTCCCGGTCGCCTTCCCGCCCTTATCTCGCCTTGAGGCTCGGCTTACTGGTGCTTTAGCGGTCGCTGCCTACGCTCGACCACGAGGCTTGCCATGTTCGACCCCGCAGGAGGCGACCGAATGTCCATTCGCGACGGCCTGGAGCCATCGCGCTCCCAGGACTCCGACACCCAGACCCAACCTCTTCCCCGCGACCCCCGCCCCGAGACCGCCCCCGACCAGCCCGCCGGCACCCCCGTGGACCCGCAGCCCCTACCGCCCGCGGCGTCGCAGCCCGGACCGGCCGACGAGGCCTGGCCGTCGTCCTGGGGCCAGGCGCCGTCGTCCTGGGATGCGTCCCCGGCCCCCGCCGACGCCGCCGCCTGGACCCAGCCCAAGGCCGCCCAGGGACCGTCCTGGACCCAGCAGCCCACCCCGGCCGCCCAGCCCAGGGACCCCGAGCCCCGGCCCGACCAGCCCCAGGCCGACTGGGGCCAGGGCGGCAGCGGCGGCGGGTACCCGACCGTCCCCGCCTGGGGCTCGCGACCGGCCGACGCCGGCTCGCCCAGCGGCCGCCGCCCGTCCCGCTGGGTGGCTGGCGCCGTGGCCGGTGTGGTCCTGCTCGCCGCCGGCTTCGGGATCAGCCGGGCGCTCGACGACGACGCCACCCCGTCGGGCGCCGGCATCCCGACCGCGGCCCCCGCGTCCGGGACTCCCGTCCCCTCGGGCTCGGCCTCGGGCCAGGAGCCGGCCGCCGTCGTGGCCAAGGCCCTGCTTCCCACCGTGGTCGAGATCCGTCGCGACAACGGCGCCGGCTCCGGCTTCGTCTACGACGAGAACGGCTACATCATGACCGCCGCCCACGTCATCCAGGGCGTCGACCAGGTCGAGGTCCGGCTCTACGACGGCACCGAGCTGCAGGGCGAGGTCGTCGGCACCGACGAGCGCAACGACGTCGGCGTGGTCAAGGTCGACCGCACCGGTCTCAGGGCGGCGCCGCTCGGCATCGGCCAGGACCTCCAGGTCGGCCAGCTCGCGATCGCCATCGGCAGTCCCTTCGGCCTCAACGAGACCGTGACCGCCGGCATCGTCAGCTCCACCGACCGCGTCCTTGAGGACGGCCGCGAGGTCATCCAGACCGACGCCCCGATCAACCCGGGCAACTCCGGTGGCGTGCTCGCCGACCGGCAGGGCCGCGTCATCGGCATCAACAGCGCCATCCGCCCCGGCGCCAACTCCAACGGCAACGTCGGCATCGGCTTCGCCGTCCCGATCGACATCGCCGCCAAGTCGGCCGCGGCCATCGTCAAGGGCGAGCAGCTCCAGATCGGCTACCTCGGCGTGACGCCGTCGCTCACCACCGGCGGCCGCGACGGCGCCCTCATCCAGGAGGTCGCGCCCGGCAGCCCGGCGGCGAATGCCGGCATCCAGCCCGGCGACCTGGTGGCTTCGATCGACGGCAAGGCGATCGAGAACTACAGCGAGATGATCGCCGCCATCCGGAACCACCAGCCCGGCGACAAGATCACGCTCGGCATCGTCCAAGGGGGGAACGAAACCACCATTACGGCCACCTTGACCGAGCGTCCCGCCGGTTGATCGGGGACGGACGGCGCGGCATGGTCCGGCCTGGGATACGTCGACCGAATCTGGTACTTTGGCTGATAACGATTTGGCGACGAGGGAGGCCAAGAACGGGAACGACCCCTTACGCTTGATAGGCGAACACGGAGCTGGTCCGAACGGGCGCTGGGGGGCGTTCCAAGAGGACCCCTTCCGCCCGCAGGACGGCCTGGGCCGTTCGGCCTAGGCCGAGAGGACACGGGAGGCGCGGGAAGCACGTTCGCCTAGCGACGGCCGCGCCGTCCGGTGAGTGGACCGGTGGTTGGGGGACTACCGGGACCCCCCGGACGGCAGGCCGTCCTTTACGTTCCGGCCGGTTCGCGGGCGACGTTCCGGGCAGTTCGCGGGCCCGGTTCGCGCCGGACAGCCCGCCCTGCCCCGCTCCGCTCAGGGCCTCCCCTTGCGGCGGCGGTGCCGGCGGCCCTCACGAACCGGACTGGTTCTCCTGGGCCCAGAGGCCGCGGTCCTCGCGGCGCGCCTCGGCGACCAGGCGGCGGAACAGCCGCTCGTAGGTGACGTTCGGCGGGACCGTGAGCTGCTGCGCGTATCCCTCGGCGGCCAGCAGCGCGTTCCAGAACGTCCCGTCGTCCAGCCACACGTAGGCCAGCATCCGGCCGTACCGGTCCCGTGGCTCGGCGTCTCCTGCGAGGCGCACGGTCTCCCCGTCCAGGTAGTGCCTGGCGAAGTCCGACGCCTCCTCGCCGAACGGCTCGTCCGGCTGGTTGGGCGACACCGACTCCGGCGTGTCGACCCCGATCACCCGGACCCGCTCCTTCCGGCCCCGCACCATGGCGACGAACGTGTCGCCGTCCGAGACCCGCTGCACCTCGGCCCGGACCGCGTCCTTGGGCGCGTCCGGCCAGGCCGCCCGCTCGGCCTTGCTGGTGCTCAGATCGGCCGGCGCCCTGCCCGCTCCGCCGTTGCCGCCCCCGCTCCCGACGTCCTCGACGAAGCCCTCGCACCCGGCCATCCCCACGAGGGCCAGGACGAGCAGCAACAGGACCGGGACCAGCCGGTGGCGGTCCAGCCAGGTTGGCATCGACTTCCTCGGCGTCGTCTCCTCCTTCATGTCCTCGAGATCCTCACGGGGCGCCCTCGGCGGGCACCGCGACACCCGGCGAAGCATAGGCCCCGGCCCCGACCGCCGCGCCGGTCCGTCCACAGCCCGCCACCCGCCCGCCGGATCGCGCGAATGACCCAAGGGACTGTGGACAGCGCCCAGCCAGCGTCATAGTCGCTCGCTAGGATGCCCGCATCATGAACCGGCCAAGCGTGCCCACCCCGAACCAGCCGCCCAGCGGCCGGCCCAGCGCCGTCCGGGCCGCCTCCGGCGCGGTTCCGGCGGCGGGCTCGGTCATCGCCGAACTTCCCGGCGCAGGGCCCGTCGCCCTTCCCGACGGCCCTCCCGCCGAGCTGGCGGGGATGCTCCCGCCCGGCAACGTGGTCATCCTCGGCGGGCCGGGCAGCGGCAAGACGGCGCTGCTCGAGGCGACCATGCACCGCCTCCTGGCCCACCCGGGGGGCATCGCCCGGTTCATGACCTCCAGCCGCCAGGGCGCCGTCGCCTCCACCGAGCGGCTCCTGGCCGCGCTCGGCGGCGCCTCGGGTGGTGCCCTCGGCTGCATGACCTGGTACGCGTTCGCCCGCGGCCTCGTCACCAGCCACGCCGACCTGCTCGACTACCGCGGCGAACCGCGCCCGCTGAGCGGCCCGGAACAGTGGTCGCTGGTCCGCTCCCTGCTCACCCTCGACCAGACCGAGGTCGACTGGGGCCCGCTCGCGCCCCTCGTCGACACCCGCGCGTTCACCGACGAGCTGGCCGAGTTCGTCCTCGCCTGCGAGCGCCGCCTCCTCGACCCCGAGGAGCTGCTCGAGCGGGCCGCCACCGAGGCGCGCCCCAACTGGGTCCCGGTCGCGGCCTTCCTCACCCTCTACGGCGAGCATCTCGCCCTCCAGGACTCCGTCGACCAGGCCGGCCTCATCCTTCAGGCCGGCGACCTGCTCGAGGACCATCCCGACATCCTCGCGGCCACGGTCGCGCAGGTCGGCACGATCCTGGTCGACGAGGCGCAGGAGCTCGACCCCGCCCAGCGCCGGCTGCTCACGCTGCTGGTGGATGGCGGCACCAGGGCGATCCTGGCCGGCGACCCGGCGGGCGCCACCGACACCTTCCGTGGTGCCACCCCGGGGGCGCTGCCGGCATTGGCCAAGGACCTCGGCGCCAGCGTGGTCCTGCTCGAGCGCAGCCGGCGGCTCGGCGGTCCCGGACTCGACGCCGTGCGGCGCCTCCAGGCAGCCGGCCCCGGCCCGGTCGTCGCCCTCACCGGGGGCGGTACCACGATCGTCGAGGCCGCCCGCCACCCCGGTCCGGCCGAGGAGGCGGAGGCGAACGCCCGCCTGCTCAAGGTCGCCCACGAACGGGACGGCGTCCCCTACGGCCGGATGGCCGTCCTGCTGCCGTCGACCCGGCGGCTCAGCGCGCCCACCCGCCGGGCCCTTGAGCGGTTCGGCGTTCCCTACCGGCTGGGCGCCGGCGAGCGCCAGCTGGTGGCCGAGCCGGTCGTCGGGCACGTCCTCGACCTGTTCCGCCTGGCCCTCGACCCGGCCCGCGCCGACGAGCTGCTCCCCACCCTCCTCACCTCCCCCCTCGGCGGCCTCGACCCTGGCGAGCTGCGTGCCCTCCGCCGCGCCGCCCTCCTCGCCGACCGCTCCCTCGCCGACCATGTCCGCGCCCGCGCCGTCCCCCCACCTCCCGCGGAACCGGACCTCGACCCGGCCGACCCCGAAGGCGGTGGCCGGGACACTCCAGGTCCGGAGGCCGCAGGCCCCGAGGAATCGGAGGCCGCGGAGGCCTCCACGGCCGACGGCGATGGGGGAGAGGTGGGACCGGCCCGGACCGGGTCGGCCCTGGTGCTCGACCCAGGGCTCGTGGCCAGGGTCCAGGCGCTGTGCGACCTGCTCGAAGGGGCCGAGCGCTGGGTCGCGGAGCTGGACGCCGACGCCTGCTTCTGGGAGGTGTGGCGGACCGCGCCCGCCTTCTCCGAGCTGATCCTGCGGGCCGAGGTCGACCCCACCGACGCCGACGTGCAACGCCAGCTCGACGCCCTGACGGCCTTCTCCCGGGCCCTCGGCCTGTTCGTCGACGGCCGGCCAGGGGCCAGCATGCGCACCTACCTCGACGTGGTCGAGCGGGCCGACTTCGCCAGCGACCCCTGGCTGCCTCCGGGGATGACCAGGAACGACACCGTCGCCGTGCTGTCGGTCAACGCCGCCAAGGGCCAGGAGTTCGACCTGGTGATCGTCACCGGGTGCCTGGAGGGGGCGCTGCCCATGACCGCCCGCCCGCAGGGGCTGTTCGAGGCCTGGCGGCTCGACGGCGACCCGGGCCCGGTGGCCCGCGCCAACGAGCTCCTCGACGCCGAGCGGCGGCGCTTCACGCTCGCGGCCAGCCGCGCCCGGGACCGGGTGGTCTTCACGGCCTCCCGCGTCGACGGCCGTGGCGAGCCGTCCCGGTTCCTCCGCGAGCTCGGCCTCGAGCTCCCCGCCGACCCGCCAGCCCCGGAGACGGCCCCGCTCGGATCGCTGGAGGCCGCCGGTGCCCTCCGCCGGGTTGCCGGCGACCGGGACCGGCCGGCGGCCGAACGGCTGGCCGCCGCGGCCACCCTGGCCGCCATCCCCGGCGTCGACCCGGCCACCTGGTGGTGGCGCCGGGACTACACCGTCGACCCCGAGCCGATCGCCGCCGAGGGGCGCCTGCGCACCTCCTACTCCCGGATCGGGACCTACGAGGACTGCCACCTGAAGTACTTCTTCGGCAGCGTGGCCGGGCTCGACGACCGCTCCTCCTACCAGATGGCCTTTGGCCGGCTCATGCACACCATCTTCGAGCTGGCCGCCAGGGGCGACATCGCCAACGAGCCCGACGATCTGAAGGCCGCCTACCGGCAGCGGTTCAATCCCGCCTGGTTCCCGTCCCGGGCCATCGCCCACCAGTACTGGCGCGACGGCATGGGCATGCTGGAGCTGTGGCACCGCGGCGAGGCCGAGGCGGCCCGCCGTGCCCTGCGGTTCGAGGTCGGGTTCGAGATGGAGGTCGGAGGGCACCTGGTCCGGGGCCGCATCGACCGGGTCGACCGGGGCCCGGACGACGGCATCGTCCTGCTCGACTACAAGACCGCCCGCTACCCCGCGTCCGAGGAGGAGGCCGAGCGCTCCCTCCAGCTCGCCATCTACTACCTGGCGGCCCTGCGCGACCCCGAGCTCGCGGCGCTCGGCCACCCGGTCGAGATGCAGCTCGTGTACCCGGCAAGGGTCATGCACGGCCGGTTCACCAGGGTGAGCCAGCACCCGGGCCCGGACCACGCCAGCCAGGTCGAGCGGCGGCTGCTGGCCCTGCTCGACGGAGCGGCCGCCGAGTCCTTCGACCCCGACCCCCACGCCGACTGCCGGATGTGCGCCTTCAAGCCCATCTGCCCCATGTGGCCCCAGGGCGAGGAGTTCCTGGCCCCGGCCCATCCCCCGTCCGGCCTGGGTTCCGGCGGCACCCCGGTGGCCGGCACCCCGGAGGCCGGCACCGGCCTGGGCGGGAACCCTGCGGCCGGCCCCGCGCCGGGCGACCCGGGGCCCGGTGGCGGCCCGGTGCCCGGTGGCGCGCCGGCGGCCGGGTCGGCGGTGCGGAACGGCAGGGGAGAACGATGAGCGCCACCCTCACCGGTGTGGTCACCCCGGGGGTCCGGGCGGCGCTGCGGGGCCAGGACCCCACCCCCGAGCAGCTCGCCGCGATCACCGCCCCGATCGGCCCGGTGCACGTCATCGCCGGCGCCGGGTCGGGCAAGACCGCCGTGATGGCGGCCCGCATCGTCTACCTGGTGGAGCGGCTCGGGGTCGCGCCGGCGTCGGTCCTGGGCCTGACCTTCACCAACAAGGCCGCCGGCGAGCTGGAGACAAGGGTCCGGGAGGCGCTCGCCGACATCCCGGTCGACGCCGGCGACGAGGTCACCGTCGACACCTACCACGCGTTCGCGGCCGACCTCGTCAAGGCGTACGGGATCCGGGTGGGGGTCGAGGTCGACGCCGACCTCCTCAGCGAGGCCCAGCAGTACCAGATCCTGCTCGGGATCCTCGACAGCGAGCGGTTCGAGCACCTCAGCGTCCGCACCGCCGGGGCGACCATCCGCAAGACCCTCGAGCTGGCGTCGGCCTGCGCCGACCACGTCGTCCCCGCCGAGCGGGTCGTGGCGGCGTCCCGCCGCCTCCTCCAGCGGGCCGACGAGGGCGAGCGGCTGCCCGACTGGATGCTCCAGGCGGCCAAGGAGCGGATCGAGCTTGCCCGCCTGGTCGAGCGCTACGCGGCCGAGAAGCGGCGGCGGGGCCGCCTCGACTTCGGAGACCAGGTGGCCAAGGCGGTCGAGCTGGTGGAAGGCCATCCGGAACTGCTCGACGAGCTCCGCACCCGGTTCCAGCACGTCCTGCTCGACGAGTACCAGGACACCAACGTCGCCCAGCGCCGGCTCATGCAGCGGATCTGCCCGCCCGGCGCCTCCATCATGGCTGTCGGCGACGCCCGCCAGGCGATCTACGCCTTCCGCGGCGCCACCATGTACAACCTCCTGTCGTTCGCCGACCACTTCCCACCCACCCCGGCAACCGCGGACCCGGCGGTCCCTGGCCTCGCGCCGGTCCCGGCCGCTCCCTCGTCCGGACCTGGGCCCGTCCCCGTACCCGCGCCAGGTCGCGGTCAGGACCCGGCATCCCCGGCCGGGGCGCCGTTGCCGCTGTCGACCAACTTCCGGTCGGGGCCGCGGATCCTGGCCCTGGCCAACTCGGTGATCGACCGGATCCCGGAGGAGCGGCGCGGGGGGACCTCGCTGGTGGCCAGACCGGGCGCGGCCGGGGGGGCGGTGCGGGCGGCCCTGCTCTCGGACCAGTTCGCCGAGGCCGCGTTCGTGGCCGACCAGGTCGTGCAGGCCCACGAGACCGGCCTGCCCGACGGCAGCTGGCCCGAGTGGCGCGACGTCGCCGTCCTCGTCCGGTCCAAGCGGCTCCTCGGCCCCCTGCGGGAGGCGCTCGAGCAGCGGGGCGTCCCGGTCGAGGTCGTCGGCCTGTCCGGCCTGCTGGAGACCCCCGAGATCGTCGACCTCGTCTCCACCCTGCGCGTGGTCGCCGACCCGGGCGCCAACGTCGCCCTGGCCCGGCTCCTCCTCGGCCCCCGCTGGCGGATCGGCCCCCGCCACCTCGTCCGGCTGGCCCGCTGGGCGTCGCGCCACAACTGGGGCCTCAAGGACGAGCTGCCCGGCGAGGACCCCGACCCGGGCGACGTCAGCTTCGCCCTGGCCGAGGCGCTCGACCACCTGGACGAGGTCGAGGGCCTCGACGAGGAGGCGCGCCACCGCCTGGGCGCGTTCTGCGAGGAACTGCGGGAGCTGCGCGCGGCCGCCCGCGGGCCCCTGCTCGACCTGGTCCAGACCATCCTGGAGCGCACCGGCGTGTGGGCCGAGCTGGAGGCGTCCCGGGACCGCCGGGCCATCACCGCCCGCCAGAACCTGGCCACCTTCCTCGACCGGGTGGCGGCGTTCGCCCCGGTCCAGGGCGACCCGTCCCTGGGCGCCTTCCTCGTCTACCTGGACGCGGTCGAGGACGCCTCCGAGCCGGTCGAGGCGGTGCAGCCGGCCCCGGCCGACTCGGTCAAGCTGATGACCGTGCACATGGCCAAGGGCCTGGAGTTCCCGATGGTCGCGGTGGCCGGCCTCTCGGCCGGCACCGGCAAGGACGGCTCGCCCCGGTACGGGATCTTCCCCGACGCCAGGGTCGCCGACCCCCGCCGCGCCCAGGGCTTCCCCTACGAGCTGCGTGAGGACGCCGGCCACCTCCCCCGCTTCGGCGGCAACGCGCGGGCGTTCCGGACCGAGCTGGAGGAGCGGGCCCTCGAGGACGAGCGGCGGCTGTTCTACGTCGCCATCACCCGGGCCAAGCAGCTGCTCGTGCTCACCTCGGCCTGGTGGTACCAGGGCTCGGAGAAGACCCCGAAGGGCCCAGGGCCGTTCTGGCGCGAAGCCGCCGGCCATCCGGCCGTGGACGTCCTCGTCCAGGCCGAGAAGCCGGTCGCCAGCCCGCTCACCGAACGGCTCAGGGAGCGGGTCAGCTGGCCCCATCCGGGGCGCCGGCCCGAGGACGCCGACGACCCGGTGTTCCCCGAGGGCCTCGCCGCCGCGGTGGAGCTGGAACGCGCCGTGCCGGGGACGCTCGAGTCCAGGGTGCCGCCGGGCCAGGCCGACGCCTTCCGGGCCGCCGCCGAAGCCGGGTGGCACCTGCTCGACGCGGCCCGGGTCGACCCGACACCGGCCAGGGTCGAGCCGCCCCGGATCCTCTCGGTCAGCCAGGTGCTCGACTATGCCCGCTGCCCGCGGGACTTCTACTGGTCGGTGGTCCGTCCGCTGCCGACGGCGCCCAGGCCCGCCGCCAGGCTCGGCACCGTGATCCACCGCCTGCTGGAGCAGCGGGCCCGCAGCCTCCCCGACCTGATGGACACCGACGACCTCGCCGGCGACCAGGCAGGCGGCCACGCCGATCCTGAGCTGATCGAACGGGCCCGGCGGAACTTCGCGGCCACCCGCTACGCCACCCTCCCTCCACCCGACGCCGAGGTCGGGGTGATCCTCCGCATCGGCCCATGGGTGGTCCGAGGGCGCGTCGACGCCATCTTCCGATCGGACGGGACCGGGCCCGCCGAGGTCGAGCTGGTGGACTGGAAGACCGGCCGGCGGGTCGACCAGGCCGTGGGCGGGCTGGACCAGCTCGCCCTCTACGCCCTCGCCCTGCGTGAGCTCGGGGAGCTGCCGGGGGACCGGTGCGTGGTCTCCTACTGCTACCTGGGCGGAGAGGAGCCGGTCCTGGAGACACGCGCCCTCGGCCCGGCCGACCTCGACCGGCAGCGGGCGCTGGTGGAGATCATCCTCGCCGCCCTCGACCAGGGCGACTACCAGCGCGCCTGCGGCCGCTCCGACTGCGAGACCTGCCGCCGCGGCCTCGGCCCCCCGCCGCGCCCGCCATGACCGATGGCGGCGCCGAGCACCTGCGCGAACGGCTCAGCCGGGCGCTGCCGGTGGCCATGAAGGCCCGGGATCGCATGGCCGTCGCCGCCCTGCGTTCGGCATTGGCCGCGATCGCCAACGCCGAAGCCGTCGACCCGTCCCGGGCGTCACCGCCGGCCGCCCGACCGCCGCCAACCGATCCGTCCCCGAAGCCCGCGGGGCCGGGGGGCGACCCGCCGTTCGCGGGGACGGTGGCGGGGGTTGGTGCGACCGACATGGAGCGGCGCAGCCTCACCGGGGAGCAGGTGGAGGAGGTCGTTCGGGCCGAGATCGCCGAACGGGAGACCGCCGCGGCCGGTTACGAGCACACCGGCCAGTTGGAGCACGCCGAGCGGCTGCGAGGCGAGGCGAAGGTCCTCATGTCCTATCTCCAGCAGCGCTGAGCCTCATCTCCTCTCTCCAGCGACGCGGAGCCACCTCGTCAGGCACGCGGCATGACGAGGCTGCGATGTCGGTCAGGCCGGTGCGGGGGGCAGGGCGGCAGCCATGACCAGCCGTGCGGCCAGCCGCAGCCCGGGCAGATGGGCGTGGATCGTCGCCACGAACCGTGGACCCCAGACCAGCGCCGCCAGGCTTCGGTGGCGGGGCGCCGGTGGGACAGGTCGAGGCGACGAGGCTGCTGTGTCCGTCACGGCGGCGGGGTGGCTGGCCGGGTCCTCCTCGGGCGGCGGGCCGTACTTCTCGGTGTAGGCCTGGTGGACCGGTTCGTAGAGGGGCTGGGGGTGGGCGAGGCCGAAC